>NVSF01000050.1 GCA_002401135.1 Zetaproteobacteria bacterium | reverse complement strand
TCAATATACTCTTCTGTAATACCTAACGGTTGCAGTATAAGGCTCCTCTCTTTGTAATATCTCCGACCAACTCAACAATATAATCGCCTTTTTTCAATATTTGTTGARCATAATATTCATATAGAGAATCTCCATAATATTTATCATTTAAAACAATATACCATTGAAATGTGCTAAAAAGTTCTATGTAGCAAATTAAAATCTTTTTCCCATTCGAAGTGCTTGGGTCATAATCAAGGGTGAATAATAATAGATTATGAAACGGATAGTGTTCAAAGTCATTTTTTTGCTCTTCTATCAACTTGTCAATTATGCCTAATGGATAAAATGGTATAGCCAGTGCATTATTTTTTATTTTTCCTTGTTTAGTGTCTTCGTTTATTTCTAAAGCTAAAATAAGGTCTTCTCGTAGAATCCCTTTTTCACATGAAAAGCCTATGGCTATTTTTGCCAACCCTTTTTTTAAAGCTTTATCATCCATATTAAATGGGTATTCAACCATTCCTTCTAAGTCATCACAGACACTAAGGTTTGGTTTTTCATTTCCGAGAAAATTTTGTTTAATTTCATTTTCAACTTTTTTTCTATATTTTCTGGCTACTTCTAGACTTGAGAAAATAACAATATTTTTTTTATCTATACTATATATATGAAATGGTTTTACAGGGGAAACTTTGTTGTCCTTCCAAATTACATCTCTAAAGTTCATTTTGCCTTTAACTGCTTTTTTTCCACTTTTTCTATCTGTTTTTATATCCAATCGAACCGATATACCTTCAAATATTTTATTGAAAGGTTCATCAACTTCCTTTCCTAGATTTTCACCACAAGTAGAACATAGAATATCATTTGCAATTAAGTTACCCCCAATGGCTTGTTGAATGATATGCTCGCCATGTTTTTTGACACTTGTATCATTAAATGACTTTCCACATAAATAACACTTGTCCAAAATAACTAACTCCTTCCTTTTTTCGTACAACTTATTTTTTCACACTTGATATGTGCATATGAGACGATAAGGCTAATCTGATGTCAACGTAGAAAAAAAAGCATGGAATGTTAAAGTCCCGCAAAACTTTTGATACACAGGGAAACCCTATGACATCCAAACACACCATTATTTACACCAAAACTGATGAAGCGCCGATGCTGGCGACTTATTCATTGTTGCCGATTGTGCAGGCGTTTGCCAAGGCTGCGGGTGTGGATGTGCAGAGTAAGGATATATCGCTGGCGGCGCGTATTCTTGCYAACTTTCCTGATAAACTAAACAAAGAACAACAACAAAGCGATGATTTGGCGGAGTTNGGKKVANTTGGCGACAACAGCCGAAGCGAATATCATCAAACTTCCCAACATCAGCGCATCTGTGCCGCAGCTCAAGGCAGCGATTGCAGAGCTTCAGGAGAAAGGGTTTAACATTCCTGATTATCCTGCGGAAGCGARTARTGATGCTGACAAAGCCATTCAAGCGCGATATGCCAAGGTGCTTGGCTCTGCGGTGAATCCTGTGTTGCGCGAGGGCAATTCGGATAGGCGTGTGGCGGCKGCGGTGAAACAATATGCYAAAGATAACCCACATCGTATGGGTGAGTGGTCTGCGGATTCCAAATCGCATGTRGCGCACATGAATGACGGCGATTTTTATGGYTCRGAACAATCYGTGGTSATGAATAAGGCGGACACATTAAGCATTGTGTTGACCAGCAAAGATGGCAAAGAAACTGTGCTTAAAGATGGTTTRAGCGTGTTATCGGGTGAAGTGGTGGATGCGGCAGTGATGAGTAAGTCTGCAYTGMGAGACTTTTATGCTGAGCAAATTSAAGATGCCAAAGACAAAGGTGTGTTGCTATCGCTGCATTTGAAAGCGACGATGATGAAAGTAAGCGACCCGATTATGTTTGGTCATGCTGTTGAGGTRTATTTCAAGGATGTGTTTGCCAAATATGCAGATACCTTTGRAAAGCTTGGCGTGGACACCAAAAACGGRCTTGGTGATGTGTATGCCAAGATTGCGGACTTGCCTGATGCAGAACGCGAAGCGATTGAAGCCGATATTCAAGCGGTGTATGAGACTAACCCTGATTTGGCGATGGTGGATTCAGATAAAGGCATCACCAACTTACATGTGCCAAGCGATGTGATTATTGATGCATCTATGCCTGCGGCGATTCGTTCATCGGGCAAAATGTGGGGCAATGATGGCGAGCTGCATGATATGAAAGCCATGATTCCAGACCGCTGTTATGCAGGGATTTATCAAGAAACAATTTCTTTTTGCAAAGAACATGGTGCATTTGACCCAACAACTATGGGTAGCGTATCCAATGTGGGGTTGATGGCGAAAAAAGCAGAAGAATACGGCTCACATGATAAAACCTTTGAAATGACAACGGATGGCACGGTTGAAGTGCGTGATRSSGYKGGCAATGYSTTRATGAGCCATGATGTGCAGAAAGGCGATATTTGGCGGGCATGTCARRCCAAAGATRTTGCGATTCGGGAYTGGGTGAARYTKGCRGTMAYRCGCGCTMAARCSACWGMAAAACCAACGGTATTTTGGCTTGATGAACAACGCGCACACGATGCGAATTTGATAATCAAGGTAAAAACRTATCTGCAAGACCATGAGATTGGTGATTTGGATATTCAAATCATGTCGCCCAATGATGCRRTTAAACATGCMYTRKYGCGMGTGAAARYRGGCGAAGAYACSATTTCAGTGACGGGTAATGTGTTGCGYGATTATTTGACGGACTTATTCCCGATTTTAGAATTGGGTACGAGCGCAAAAATGCTGTCTATCGTGCCATTGTTGGCAGGCGGCGGTTTATTTGAGACTGGCGCTGGCGGCTCGGCCCCCAAACATGTGCAACAATTCACAGCAGAAGGGCATTTGCGTTGGGATTCCTTGGGTGAGTTTTTGGCATTGGCAGTGTCTTTGGAAGATTTAGCAGCCAAAACAGGCGATGCAAAAATTAAAACATTGGCTGATAGCTTAAATGAGGCGAACACCAAGTTTCTCAAAGAAAACAAATCACCATCACGCAAAGTGGGTGAGTTGGATAATCGAGGCAGCCACTTCTACTTAGCCTTGTATTGGGCGCAAATCTTGGCAATGCAAGCCGACGATGCAGGTTTAGGCATCAAGTTTGTGCCCTTGGCACAAGCATTAACAGCCCATCAAAACACGATTGTGAAAGAGCTAAATGCAGCGCAAGGTAAAGCTGTGGATATGGGCGGTTATTTTATGCCTGACACTGAAAAACTTGAGATGGCTATGCGCCCAAGCATGACGTTTAACCAAGATTTGACTCGCTTTAGATAAGGTTAGAGCTTTCTCTAGCGTCAATCTTGGCTTGAATAAACTCACCATGATACACGCCAATCAGTTTGGCAAGTTTGCGAATCATATGTTCTTCATATGAGTCCACTTTGCCGTCTGCCATTGCTACCAACCAAAGCTCTTTGAGAATATCAATGCGCTCTTCGGTGCTGAAATGCTCGATGATGAGTGATGTAAATTGATGCAAATCCATAGCTTTATCTTGCGCAGTTTTGGCTTCGACAATCAAAGCATCCACTTCTTCATGGGATAAGTCGAAACGCTTCTCAATGGCTGTRAAAATTGCATTGTGTTCGTTGTTATCCAATTCATCATCCGCATTCATGATTTCAATCATCACGGCAGTGACTGCCAATGAAATATTGTGCGTTTTATCTTCGGGCTTTTGTTCTTCTTTTTCGTTAAACAGTGATTTCAATTTACTGAACATATTTACTCCTATTTAAGCTGGTCAAGGTCGCGGACTGCGCCTTTATCGGCTGATGTGGTGAGTGCTGCGTAAGCCCATAATGCTTTGGAYACRGCRCGTTTKCGYCCGATAGGTTTCCACGCATCTTTGCCTTTGGCTTCCATCGCGGCTCTGCGGTTTGCCAAGGTTTCATCAGAAACAGCAAGGTGGATAGAGCGGTTAGGGATGTCGATTTCAATGGTATCCCCATCTTCAATCAAACCAATCGCGCCACCTTCAGCGGCTTCGGGGCTGGCATGACCAATGGATAAACCTGATGTGCCGCCTGAAAAGCGACCATCGGTTAACAAGGCGCAAACCTTGCCCATGCCTTTGGATTTAAGGTATGAAGTTGGATAAAGCATTTCCTGCATACCAGGCCCACCTTTAGGGCCTTCATAGCGGATAACCACGGTGTCGCCAGCTTTGACTTTATCATTGAGAATCGCAGACATCGCATCATCTTGGGATTCAAATATGCGGGCAGTGCCTGTGAACTTCCAAATGGATTCATCCACACCCGCAGTTTTTACAATACAGCCGCGTTCGGCAATATTACCAAACAATACAGCCAAACCTCCTTCTGTGGAGTAGGCATTTTCCATGCTGCGAATGCAGCCGTTTTCGCGGTCGGTATCCAGTGTTTTCCAACGCTCAGATTGCGAGAATGCAACTTGGGTGGGGATGCCACCTGGGGCTGCGCGATACATTTCACGCGCCGAAGCGTTGTTTTCATTCACAATATCGTTGGCATCCAAACCTTCACCCAAAGTTTTACTGTGAACAGTAGGGATGTCGCGATGAATTAAGCCGCCCCTGTCCAACTCGGCAAGAATAGAAATCACGCCGCCAGCCCTRTGTACATCTTCCATGTGATAATGTTGWACSGCAGGCGCAACYTTGCAYAAGTTGGGTACACGGCGYGACATGCGGTCAATGTCTTTCATGGTGAAATCRACTTCWCCYTCKTGRGCAATYGCCAAWARATGMARYACYGTRTTGGTGCTRCCACCCATKGCAATATCAAGTGCCATCGCATTTTCAAAGGCTTCAAACGTGGCAATAGAGCGGGGGAGCATGGACACATCATCTTGCTCATAATAACGCTTGGTGATGTCTACAATGGTGCGCCCTGCTTGCAAGAATAGTTCCTGACGGTCGCTATGTGTTGCCAATAACGAACCATTACCTGGCAATGCCAACCCAAGGGCTTCGGCGAGGCAGTTCATGCTGTTTGCGGTAAACATACCAGAACATGAACCACATGTTGGGCAGGCAGAACGCTCRACGGCAGCTACATCTTCGTCCGATTCATTTTCATCTGCCGCCATCACCATAGCATCCACCAAATCAAGGTGTCTTTCGCGGTTATTGATGGTGACTTTACCTGCTTCCATCGGCCCGCCCGATACAAAYACSACTGGGATGTTTARGCGAAGTGCCGCCATRAGCATACCCGGTGTRATTTTATCGCAGTTGGAAATACAAACCATAGCATCGGCGCAATGGGCATTAACCATATATTCCACAGAATCAGCAATGATTTCACGGCTWGGCAAKGAATACAGCATACCGCCATGACCCATRGCAATGCCATCATCCACAGCRATGGTRTTAAAYTCTTTGGCAACGCCACCTGAAGCTTCAATCTCGCGSGCAACCATTTGCCCYAARTCTTTRAGGTGAACRTGMCCYGGTACRAAYTGGGTGAATGARTTGACCACGGCAATGATGGGTTTYTCAAAATCATCATCTTTCATGCCTGTGGCACGCCAAAGCGCGCGCGCACCTGCCATATTTCTGCCTGCGGTRGTGGTTCTYGAACGRTAAACTGGCATCTTAATACACCTCTTTTTCTTTTGTTGCTGCATGTGGAAGGTTYACTTCTTCAATCGAACCCGCTTTGGGGTCGTTAAACACATACATATCCAAGCCTTTTTCGCTGTGGGCAATSACDGTGCTCACTGCBGCATCACCTGTRACATTCACAGCGGTGCGAATCATATCGAGTAATCTATCCACACCAATGATGAGCGCAATRCCTTCMACAGGCAAGCCGACTTGGTTAAACACCATTGCCARCATRATYARMCCAACRCCSGGYACRCCTGCTGTGCCRATGGATGCCAACACAGACATGCCAATCACGGTGAGATAACCCATAATCCCTAAATCAATGCCATACACATTGGCAATAAAGACTGTGGCGACACCTTGCATAATGGCTGTGCCGTCCATGTTGATGGTTGCACCAAAAGGCACGGTAAACGATGCTATGGATTTGTTGACACCCAAACGTTTTTCGACTGTATGAAGGGTGACTGGGATGGTGGCATTGGAACTTGATGTACTAAAAGCAAATACTTGGGCTGTGCCCATTTTTTTCATGAATGTAATGGGACTGACCTTGCCGAATATACGCAACAACAACATCAGTGTGCCTGTCATGTGTAAGAGTAGGGCAAGCACCAACACACCAAAATAACCAAGCATAGGAATAATCAAATCGACACCTTGCTGGGCAAAGGTTTTTGCCATAAGTGCGAACACACCAAGCGGGGCTAAAAACATCACCACGTTGACCACTTGCATCATCACTTTATTCATGATTTCAGCCAAATCCATCAAAGGTTGCGCAGCTTTGCCTACCATCAACATACATGAAGCAAACAGGATGGTGAAAAAGATGATTTGTAACATATTACCTTCAGCATAAGCCGCCACTGGGTTAGACGGAATCAAATCAATCAACACTTGGGTGAAAGGTGGTGCTTCTGGGGCAACAAATGATGAGCTGGCTGCACCAACAAGCTCAAAACCTGCACCGGGTGCAAAAAAAGATGCCAAAGTTATGGCGAGGGTTATCGCGAGTGCGGTGGTTAGCATGTAATATCCGAACGCTTTGCCACCCACGCGCCCAAGTTTGCCAATATCACCAATGCCTACCACGCCACAAATCAGGGAGAATGTGACCAGTGGTACGACCAACATTTTGAGCATACTGATAAATGCAGCACCCAAAACATGAAACAGACCCATCACCAAATAATCTTGCACCCAGACTACTTCCGAAGCGAAGGTGTTGATAAGGCTGCCTAAAACTAAGCCCAGCAACATGCCACGCAGAATTTTTTTGGTCATWCTTGTCTTATTATCCATGATTACCACCTACAAAATTGAAGGCAAACGATGATAAGATAAAGTGTAAGATGCAAGGTGTATCACAAGATATTGATATAACAGCCCAATTTGGTTAGAAGTCGCTTATGATTTCAAGTGTAATGTTTATATCTGCGGGTGTGTTATCACTGCTTGCGACATGGCTGGTTTTGGTTTGTATGCGCGCTGGCGAAAAAAGTGCGGATATTCAACGCAACATAAGCTTTCTCGTTGGCGGCTCTATTGTTTGTATACTATTGGCGATTTTAGAGCTTGGTTTTATCGCTTCTACGGGTTTGGTGTTAACATTAACCACCGTGGCAGGTGTAACCACGTTACTTGTACAAAACCTTTATTTATTAGGTGTTTGGCAACATGGCGTGCGGGGTTTAGGGCTTTTGCTTTTGCCATTAACCGCCATTCCTTTGTTTCTTATTCCTTTCTTGCCGCAAGAGACATCAGCGCAATGGGTTGAAGCGCAATCATTCTTACAAACAGGTCATTTGCTATTATCTATGGTTGCCTATGCGATTTTGACTATGGCTGCATTGTATGCGGTGATGCAATTGCGCTTGGATTACGCGCTAAAAAACAAACAAATGAGCTTTTTTGTGCAGGTGATGCCTTCGCTGGCAGACATTAGTAACTATTTGTTTGTGCATGTGCGCTGGGCAACATGGTTGCTCGGTTTGAGTATTTTAACAGGGTTAGCATGGCAATGGCTTGAAACACAGCATTTCGCCTTGCTCAATCATAAAGTATTGTTGGCAATTTTCGCATGGGTGATGTTGTTTACCTTGAATCATTTGCGGCAAAAAGCTTCATGGCACCACAATCGCGCCAGCAAGATGGTGCTGCTGGCATATGCAACCTTAATGCTTGCTTATTTTGGCGTTAAAATCATTCAAAACACACATTAACTTTTATGGGACTTTCTGAACTATCCATACCCGTGGTTATCGGGTTATTACTATTCCTACTGCTGCTTTCCGCATTCTTTTCAGGCTCGGAGACGGCATTAACCCGTGCGCGAAAGGCAAGGCTGCGTATTCTGCGTAAAAATGGCAGCAAAGGCGCAAAATACGCCGAACATCTGCTTAGAAAACCGGAGCGTATGTTGGCTTCCATCCTTTTGGGAAACAACTTTGTCAATATTGCAGCATCGAGTTTGGCAACGGCATTATTCTTAGTCGAATTTGGTGAAGCGGGGATTCTTTACGCCACGATTGCCATGACCGTTATTGTGTTGGTATTTGCCGAAGTATTGCCCAAAACCATTGCGGTTGCCCACGCTGAAACCATTGCTTGTCGCGTGGCAATGTTGCTCACATGGTTTCAAAGGTTCGTTTCTCCCGTGGTGTCGCTTTTAATGTTAGGTATTAAGACCTTACAGMRSGTGTTTAAAGTAAAAGARAAYCAAGAMATGGCATTYAGTCAYCAAGAAYTAGCCATGATGATTGATATGAGYGCSGCWAGTGGTGAGTTGGATAAAGCACGCGAACAAATGCTGATGAGCGCATTGCAATTGMAYSATMTNAWCYRYYWRAWCANWTRAKGWYRCYRMRSWRKSWTKWGRWKMTTYWGMANSCTKYWMMARYSRTKGMTGNNTSTKTGCAATTTGCTTTAAAACATCCGCATTCACGCTACCCCGTTTACCATGGTGAGACGGATAATGTGTTGGGCATCATTCATTTGCGTGATTTGTTAAAAAACACACGAAAAGATGTGCCTTTGGCGCAAGCTGTGATTTGGAAAACGTTAAGTTTTGTGCCAACCACACGCAATGCTTTGGCGCAATTGTTTGAATTCCAAAGCAAACATCAACACATGGCGATTGTGGTGGATGAATTTGGTGATATTGATGGCGTGATTACGCTTGAAGACATTATTGAAGAGATTGTGGGTGAGATTGTCGATGAATCCGATGCGCCGCTTGAAGTGGATATTTGGGTGCAACCTGATGGCTCCTGGGTGGCGAATGGCACTGCCAATATTCGAGAGCTAAACCAAGTGATGGGCAGCGAGTTGCCGTATAATGGTGCAACAACTGTTGGTGGGCTTGTGGTTGAAGAGTTTGGTGATGTGCCTGATGGTAATACTTGTTTAAACGTTGGAAACGTTCGCATTGAAGTGCTAAAAGTTGAGAATGAGCGCATACTTCGTGTACGGCTTTATAAATTGGATGACGATTTATCAGGAATATTTGTGCAAGATGAATAAGCTGGGCATGTATCAAGTAGATGCGTTTGCTCAAGCTGTGTTTCAAGGTAATCCCGCCGCTGTTTGTCCGCTTGAAACTTGGCTTGATGATGATGTGATGCAGAATATTGCAGCGGAAAACAATCTATCGGAAACAGCCTTTTTTGTGCCACAAGGCAATGGATATGCCATTCGTTGGTTTACGCCAACCATTGAAGTTGATTTATGTGGTCATGCGACTTTGGCTGCAGCTTATGTGYTGTATGAAGAGCTTGGGTTTGAAGGTGATACCATTGTTTTTCAATCCAAATCAGGCGAATTAAATGTAAGCAAAGATGGTCATAAGTTTGTACTCGATTTCCCCAAACAAACACCCGTGCCATGCGATATTCCTCAGCCTATCCAACAAGCTTTTGGCAACCATATTCAAGCCTGTTTAAAACATGAAGATTACATTGTAGTTTTAAAAGATGAGGCAAACGTATTTGCTGCCAATCCTGATATGCAACTATTGAAACAGCTCGATTTAAGGGGTGTAGTGATTACATCTGCATCTAAAGATTATGATTTTGTCAGCCGCTTTTTTGCACCCAACTGTGGCATTGATGAAGACCCTGTGACGGGTTCATCATTTACCCAGCTTGCACCGTATTGGGCAGAGGTGTTGGACAAGAATAAACTCACTGCCAAACAAGTATCGAAACGGGGCGGGGAAGTGTGGTGTGAAGTGTTGGATAAACGTGTAAAAATAGCAGGTTATGCCACTTTATTTATGCAAGCTGCAGTCAATATTTAAACATCAACGACTATCATTCCGCATTTGATGCGGAATCCAGATCATAAACGTGTGAGGCTAAATATAAGATAGACATACCTTGCTTAAGGAAGCTCTGAATAAGTCTGGATGAAGCAGATTGTATTTCAGGGCATTCAAAATCTAGGCGTGAGTTGCATGGAATAGCATGGCTATTGCTCAAACTCACAACGCGGAGTTTGGATGCACTGGACACAATATATGCGTTCATGACTTGTTCAGAGCTTCCCTAGGAATCACGCTGCATTTTGGGATGGTGAAGTTTTATCGCTTACGCCTGCTTATGATATTTGTCCGCAGGGTCGTTCTGGCAATGAAGCCACTCAAGCGATGTTGATTTCAGGAAATCAACGTATGAGCAAACTTTCTTGTTGTGTTGAGGCGGCACACCACTTTTTGTTATCTCACAATGATGCAAATCAATTGATTGCAAGGCAAAGAGGGATTATTGAAGATAATTGGTCACAACTTTTGCAATTGGAAGATTATGACCTATTCTAAGTTGCTGATATTAAATGTAAAAATGGTGCACCCTAGTGGATTCGAACCACTGGTCTTTCGCTTCGGAGGATAAGTCACTGGTAATCTGACCGTTACCCTAAACCCACTTAAATTATTTTACTTAACCTTATTTATATGCATAGCTAAGTATTTTCCAATCGTAAAATGCGTCTGAAAAGTATGCGCATGTTTTTTGACTATGCTGCATATTGATTCTGCCCAAACATATTATCGAACAACTTGGC
>NVSF01000049.1 GCA_002401135.1 Zetaproteobacteria bacterium | reverse complement strand
AATCACGATTAGAATTACCAGCAGTATTCATTAAAATAAATTTTCTAATATTTTTTTCTTTTTGTTCCTGAATTACTTCACAAAATCGTTTAGTAATCTCGCAAACAAGATTTTTGGGATCAAAATACATTCCTTTGATACTTAAGGTATGGCCTAAACAAGAAAAGACACTTTGCACATCACTAAGAAGTAAAGATATGTCCTCTTTTTTTAAGTCATAAACATTTGCTCTAATTAGTATACTGTCACCGATTTCTGGGACAGAGCAAAAAAACTTTACCAAAACCCCTCTAACTCTTGTTCAATATTGTTAAAGTGGAGTCGAAGCTGAGTAAAGTCATCGTTGCTAATAACCTTTGCATGTGCATCCGCTCTGCCAAATTTATTAATTTCAGAGAGAATAAGAATTACTTTACTCTTTTCCAGGTTAGAAAAAATATGTTTAAAATTTTCCCAATTCTTGTTTAAGATATTTTCTAAATCTAAAAAATACAGTGGTGATGAGCCTTCTTTTAATAGTTCAGTAATATCAAGGGGCTCTAATGAGCCTCTCCTATTAGAAGGAATTGCAGCAAGAACTATGTCTCTAGCCTTATTTTTTCCATACAATGTTACCAGAGTATTTTTAATTGTTTTACGCAGTATTTTTTCTAAAATATTCCTTCTTCTTGATACTTCCTCAACTTTTTCTTCATTACTCAGGTTAATTCTTTCATACTTATGTTCAACTTTTAGATAATCTTTTACCACTTCGATATTAAAGGAATATCCATGATTACTATTCTGAATCAAACCATAACCAATTAGATGCCTAGTAAAAGCAGGGTTATCTTCTGCAAACTCGTTAAACATTTCTAAATCATTCTGAGATAAATATTTTAACATTTCATATTCATCTGGGTACCAATCTTTTAACACCTGAACAATCATATCTAAATAGTGTGTAGAGTTCTCAAAAAATTTCTTTTTAATGCTTTCATACAAAGCCTTATCAACATCTACTGGACGATCCCCTTTACATTCTTCATGAATAATACTACAGGCCTGACGAATTAAGAAAGGGTGTCCTCCAAAATCATCTGCAAGCTTTGAAATTACTATATCATCAAAGCTTAACCCTATATATCGACCAAGCTTTTGAACCATCTGACGGACTTGATGAACAGTAAAGTTCGGTACATAACTACAAGGAATAGATGAAAATATTGGATTTTCATGATTTACCAACATTGCACTTTCGATACAGTTGGGGTTAGTTCCAACAAGCATGTATGTAAAAATATTAGGATTACGCTGGTAAAAGCCTCGAAGTGTTTGCCAAAAGAAAATAAAGTCACTGCCTGTTCTCCAATGTTCTGATGATGCTGTCCCTGGAGTAACTCTCTCAATTTCATCAAACATAAACAGCGCTGACTGTTTTTTCTTTGAACGAAATATTTTTAATATATCTTCCTCAAAACTATCGGCTGCGGTTTTCTCACTATATCGGTTAGCAGTATCTATTTTTGTTTTTGACCCAATTGCTTTATAATATAGGTTTACAACCTTTTCTAACAGTTCGTTCCATCGTAACTGATGAATCGAAGGGCTTTCACAATCAATTGAAACATAGTTCCAACCAGATGACTTTAATGTTCGCTCTACTGCATAAATAATTGATGTTTTTCCACTCTTTCTTAAGCCAAATAGACCTGTGTGTTCACCATCTCTATGTCTATTAACTATTTCATGAACCAATTCACTTCGACCAAAAAAGTACAAGTCACTTTTAAGTGGCGAGAGAAAATTAAATAAGTTTCTAGAATAAAAATGCTTTCTAAACCTATTCCTAATAAAGAAGTTATCATATGAATACGTTAGTTCATCATATGTAAATGGTATAGTTATGGGCTGCTCAGGATCAGTTTTTAGCAATGACTCAATTTTAGATTCAATTTTAGGGTCTTTACTAATAACTATTCGACAAACGGTTTCAGTTCGAAGTGATGAAAGCTGACGTTGCGCCTCAAGGAATGCAGACAGAGTCCTTGGTTCAAAAGTTTCATATGGACTAAATATACAGATTACTTCTCTTTCTATATTAAACATTTCTGAAAATGTTGGCGTTGGTTTCATTAAAAAGAATTGGTAACTAGATGCAGCCATCTCAATTCTATATCCCGACCTTGTGAGGTACCATTCATGTGACAGCCTACGTAATATTTCATACTCAGTATCATCATATTTATCCATCACGAAGTCTTGATGAATACCTGGTCTTGTTTTCCGTTCGCTCATTTCCCCACCCCTTTAAAAGCTTATTTTCAATGTATTTAACTTATCTACTGCTTCCATCACACGATTCACCGCATCTTCTAACGTATCTTGTGAAACAGCATACGAGAAGCGAATTTGCCCAGGTGAGCCAAAGGCTGTGCCGGGAACAAGGGCTACACCTGCGGCTTCAAGCAACCATTCACACACCACCACATCATCAGTCAGCGTTAAGCCTTCAGGCGTGGTTTTGCCCAGCCAATCGGTGATGCTYSGKMRSWSRTAAAATGCACCATCGGGCGTGATGCAATTCATACCATCAATGGCATTGAGGGCATTCACCAACCATGTGCGGCGGGTTTCGTAGGTGCGCACCATTTCATCAAGCTCATCGGTTGGCCCTTGTAGGGCTGCAAGCGCTGCTTTTTGGGCAATGGATGATGGATTGGATGTACTTTGCCCTTGAATCTTGCTCATGGCTTTAATCAAATCCACAGGGGCGGCACAAAAACCAATGCGCCAGCCTGTCATACAATAAGCTTTGGATACGCCGTTGAGCGTCACCGTACGGTCTATCAAATCAGGGTTCACTTGGGCGAATGTGGCGAACTGTTTGCCATCAAACATGATTTTTTCATACATATCATCAGTGGCAACCACGATATTGGGATGTTTGCGCACCACAGCACCCAAAGCTTTCAAATCATCGGCAGAATATGCCATGCCTGTGGGGTTGGAAGGAGAATTGAGGAACATCATCTTGGTTTTGGGTGTGATGGCGGCTTCAAGTTGTGCGGCAGTCAATTTGAAATCCGCATCGGCAAGGCATTCCACAATCACTGGCTCACCTTCGGCAAGTAAGACCATATCGGGATAACTCACCCAATACGGCGCAGGGATAATCACTTCATCACCAGCATCAATCAGCGCCATCAGCAGATTATAAATACACTGCTTACCACCTGTGCTGACCAAGATGTTTTCAGGGGCATAGTCCAAATCATTATCGCGCTTGAATTTGGCGGCAATCTCTTGGCGCAATTCAGGGATACCCGGCACAGCAGTGTAGCGGGTAAAACCCTCTTCAATGGCTTTGATGCCTGCATCTCTTGCGGCTTTGGGTGTCTCAAAATCTGGCTCACCCACCGACAATGAAATGATATTCTTGCCTGCGGCGCGAAGCTCTGCGGCTTTGGCTGTGATTGCCAATGTGGCGGATGGTTTTACTTTGGATAGGCGTTTGGATAGGGAAATATTAAATGGAATAGTCATGTGCTAATCGTGGCAGGGTTTGGGCTTTTCTGCAATTCGTTTGTTTTGTTTGTTATTTTGAACCACGAAGTACACGAAGAAAAACAATATTCCAACTGTTCTTTGGTAATCAACCCTATTAAACTAATGAGAATTAAAGATAAACCGTATATTATTGTACTTAGTGGATACTAACATGATTTTTTATTCTTTTCTTCGTGCTCTTCGTGGTGAAATATCTTTCAGCGTTTGTAGTCACTCGGGTCGATGTCATAATGCTTGAGCATTTTACGCACAGTATTTCTATTTAGCCCCAGCATCTCCGACACTTTAAGTTGATTCCCCTCTGCTTTATCCAACACCAACTTCAATAATGATGGTTCAACCTCTTCCAACACATGCCTATGCAAACCTTGTACTTCCGCATAACCCAGTTGATGCAAATAGCGTTTGATGCAGCGGTAAACAGCACCTGCAAGCGTATCATCTTCGCTACTATGTCCTTCTTCATCATTGCCCAAAGCAAGCGCAACATCAGCCATGGTGATACTTGCACCAGGTGTGAGCACAGCAAGCCTACGCATTACATTTTTCAGCTCACGCACATTGCCCTGCCAGTCATAGCGTTGCAGCAAATCAATGGCATCWTCCATCAAAATCGGAGCAGTAATGTTCAATTCTTCAGCAGCCGATGCTAGCAATGCCGCCGCTAATTCTGGAATGTCGTCCCTACGCTCACGCAATGGCGGAATGTGAACTGGAATCACATTAAGGCGATAATACAAATCCYCACGAAACTGACCCTTCTTAATTTTATCCTGTAAATATTGATGCGTGGCAGCCAACAGGCGCACATTCACCCGTTTGGTTTTGGTGCTGCCCACACGCTGCACGTCACCTGTCTCCAATACTCGCAACATCTTGGCTTGCAATGCCAATGGCATATCGCCAATCTCATCCAAGAATAATGTGCCACCATCGGCTTCTTCAAAATGCCCTGCTCTGGCTTTATCTGCGCCTGTAAACGCACCTTTTTCATGCCCAAACAACTCTGCTTCCAATAATTCAGCGGGAATGGCTGCGGTGTTAATCGCAATAAAGGCGTTATTCGCACGTGGGCTTTGTTTGTGCAGCTCTTGCGCCACCAATTCTTTGCCTGTGCCCGACTCGCCTGTAATCAACACTGTCATATCCGATGCTGCCACGCGCCCAATCGTGCGAAACAAAGTCTGCATAGCTTGGCTTTTGCCCAAAATCGGTTGATGTTTCACCGCCACTGTTTTATCCGCTTCCGATACTTTTTTGCTGCGGCTTACCAGCTTCTTCTGCTTGGGTTTTGTGCGTTGCACAAGCTCTCGAACTTCATCCAAATCAAAGGGTTTGGGCAGGTATTCCATGGCTCCCGCGCGWTACGCTTCCACAGCATGGTCAAATGTGGTCTCCGCAGTGAGCATCACCACAGGCGCATGAAACATACCCGATTCCAAGGCTTGCATACCATTACCATCAGGTAAAAATACATCCAAAAAGACGATGGTAAAGTCATGTGCGGCACTGGCTTCTTTTGCTGTTGCCAAATCAGCCGCTTCCACAACTTCAAAACCTTGCTCTTTGAGCACCCGGCTTAATACCCAGCGGATTCCATCATCATCATCAACGATTAATGCTTTTAACATATTAATCTTGCTCCGTTTTTAGTGGCAAATAAAGGATGAAGGATGTACGCATCATAGCACTATCAACCATAACCTTACCCCCATGCTCTTGCACCACTTGTTGCACAATACTCAAGCCCAAGCCATTACCTCGCGCTTTGGCAGTCACATAAGGCTCAAACATTTTATCGCGAATATGGTCTGGAATGGCTGCACCATTGCTGGTGATTTTTATCGAAAGCACAGCACCTTTATGCTCAAGCAGGGTCACACCATGTTCAATGCGCGTTTCCCAAACAATCAAATCAGAACCTGCTTCAATGGCATTGCTCCAAAGGTTTTCTATGGCTTGTCTTAATCTGCGTTCATGACAAATAAGATGGGGAATACTGGGGTCGAAAGCGCGTTGTATCTGAATAGCATCCGCATCTTTCACCACATCATCGATCAGCTTGTGTATGTTGATAGGATGCATTTGAATATTCGCCCGAGGACCAACCTGCAAAAAGCCATCCACCCGCTCCTTAATTCTATCCACATCGGTCAACATATGCTCAACAATTTCAAGCGAATCACCACTCACTTGTTCGCTTAAAAGCTGTGTTGCACCCCGAAGTGCTGCCAAGGGGTTTTTAATCTCATGCGCCCGCTCCAAAGCAATGCGCGACACGGCTTCTGCCACTTCATGCCGTCTGCTTTGCATCTCCGCTTCCAAGCGATTGCCTTCAGCAATCATCACCACGGAAATATAACCATCCGCCTGCTGTGAAGCATATAAAGTATAAGGTCTATGCCCGCGCAACGTATAAAAGGCATCTGAAGATATGGTYTCAGCATTTAARGCTCGYTCMARTAGSTGCGMAACTTCRTTTTCAGGTGCGATAAATGTTGTGAGATGTTTGCCCAACATACGTTTTTCAGACACATTCAAATGCTCTTGCAATAAAATGTTTGCTGCCACTATTTCACCTTGCGCATTCACCAGCAAACAAGCCACAGGCAAATCAGCAAACATGACTTGAGCAGGTGAATCAGATTGCAATGTCTAAGCCTCTTCCATCTGCTTCTTCATGATGAATATCGGATAAAAAATAGGCTTTTGCGGTTTCAATTTGTTCGTCCCATTCAAATACCTTCTGAAAAGACCCTCGAAAATCTGCCGAACCTCTAAATCCTTTACTATACCAAGGCACATGCCTGCGCACCAACTTGGATGCCCGCTTCACACCGTGAAAATCAGCAAGATGATGCATATGTTCAAGCACCACGTCCCAAACCTCTTCGGCTGTGGGTGCTTCAGGCTTGGGTAAACCCATAATTGCAGCATGCACTTCATCAAGCATCCAAGGATTACCCTGCACTGCCCGCCCAATCATCACACCATCACAGTTGCTCTGACGAATCATCTCTAATGCTGACTCACCATCAATAATATCACCATTACCAATCACAGGAATAGACACCGCATCTTTCGCCAGCCCAATATCTTCCCATGATGCTTTGCCATTAAACATTTGCGCYCTAGTCCGACCATGAACGGTGAGCATTTGAATGCCATTATCTTCGGCAATATGTGCAATATTCTGCATATTTTTGCTTTCGCTATCCCAACCTGTGCGAATTTTAAGCGTGACGGGAACATCCACAGCTTTGACCACCGCATCAATCACCCGCGCTACCAAACCCTCATCGCGCAACATGGCAGAACCTGCCACTTGTTTAACGATTTTCTTTACAGGACAACCCATATTAATGTCTACAAAGTCAGCCCCATGATCCACCGCCCAAAGTGCTGCATCTACCACATACTTCGAGTCTGAGCCTGCAATTTGAATCGACACAGGGCTTTCATTTTTATCCAATTCCGCCATACGCTCAGTGCGCTCGCTACCAAACTCAACAGCACGTGAAGCAATCATTTCAGTCACGGTTAAACCAATGCCAAAACGCCTGCAAATGCGACGAAACGGTAAATCAGTAATGCCTGCCATGGGCGCAAGCGCAATGGGTGGATTGATGTTAAATTTTCCAAGTTTAAATCCGGGGAGTATGGGTCGTGTATGCTGCGTCATAAATCTCTCTTGTCATGAAAAAACGGCTTTGCCTAAATTTTGGGCAAGAGTATCCTTTTCTCAATCAAAGTACCAACAAAAAGGAGTACAACCTAATTAAGCTGTACTCCTCTTTAATCAGCATACCTATAATAATGCTTCTTCTCATTTAACATCCACTCCCTTCGCATCAAGGCGACCACATCCAACAAACACTTCATGTTTTCGCCTTAAAAAGAGGGGCATCCCCGATGACTTTCCAACTGTATGGGATAGTWCTTATAAATAGACTAGCTAAAAATTGTAGCCAACTTTCCTTTTGCTTCTCGTGCTTCGAGTAGAACCAAACCCAAGTTTGAGTTCGCAGCAATTTTCAACATCAAGTACGCACTAGATTCAATATCAAACAATAAGATACTAGAGTTTGCACCTCGAATGGTTTGTTCTTCAAAGCCACCTAACCTCAATGTTTCAGCAACTCGGCTACCCAAACTTCCCACAGCTGCTCCCATGGCTGCTCCTGTATCACCATCACCGTCACCCAACATGTTTACAATCATCATGCCATCTGGACTGACTACCGACAAACCTTGAATATCCACGGTTGCTGTTTTTAGTGCATTTAAAATTGCTTCAATTCTTTCTTGTTTTGTTGCCATATCATAATCTCCTTTCTAATTTTTTATTGAGGGACTTGGTAAACGGATTGCATATAATCCGCACCAACTTCCAGTTTTTCCACCCAATCAATAAACTGGTTCACTTTTTCTTTGCCTGCAAACATCGCCCCATGTTGCGGTGCAATCATTTCAATATCTAAAGTTCTAGCCATTTTCGCCCAAAGTCTACAAGCAATGCTACTTGCCATATACCGCTGATGAAATCCCAACATGTAAGGAATATGTGCATCAAAGTCCTCTACAAAACGATAATCAGACAGCGCTGCACCTAAGTCTCCTGAATATAAAATTTTAGAAATAGGGTCATAAACATGGAAATTACCCGCTGAATGCAAGAAGTGTGCAGGAATAATTTTAAGCGGACACCCTTCCAAGTCCAAGATACGACCTTCATCTGGAATACCATGCATTCGCTTCATTGCTGTTGCATCCACGCCAAAATGAGCTACAAATGATGTCCAAATTGCTGGTAAAAAAGCATCTGCATCGGTAACCATCAACCATGCATTGATGGATGCTACAATGTCTGGGTCTTGATGTGAGAGGAATAAATATTTTAAAGACGAAGGTGGTGTATATTCAGGAAGTGCTGAAAATATCTTCGAATAAACCTTATGCCCCCCAGGATCTAACAACATAGCAACACCCTTATGAATGATAAGGTGTTGATTGGCTGAAATCATTTCTCCTTCTGTATAATCATCAAAAAATACGCATTTGTGTTCTTCATTCTCAAACAGGATATCTGCCATTAATTACTCCTCTATTGCTTCTTTTTTATCCACTTTCATTGCTTTTGAAATATCTTCTTTTAATTGTTTTAACATTTGTGCCAGACCTTTAGGTGCTAAAGGAGCATCCATTGCCAGCACATATCTTTTTTTGTGAATTGTTATTGTCTTAATAATCATAAGATGACTATTTTCTAACATCACAATAACACAACTCATACTTCCATAGCTACCCAGTGATGTAGCTTTTTCCCCAACCCGAATCAGCTCAGGCGCAATAGCTGCAATTCCTGCTCCTTCCACCTTTCCTGAATGACTAATCGACAATCCATTTTCGTCTGCTAACAAGATTGAGTGCAAGCCATTAAACTTCCTCGCATCATCAAGAATTGCTTTCAACCTTTTATCTAGTCTCAGTAAAGCTTCATACTCCATTTAAACCCCTTATTTTTTATGTGATTATAGTCACACTATAACCGCAAGTTTATTGTGTGCAATAATCAATATCATTAACAGCGCACAAGAGACCTGTGAAAGAACCGTTTGAACAATCACGATAAGCCATGCAGCGTATGCCGCATGACAACTTCTGTTCACTGGCAAAACACCAACTTCCAGCTCTCTGTGGCTGATGCAAAACAGTTCCCTGATACCCACTTACCACAAGTGGCGGTTGCAGGGCATTCTAATGTGGGTAAATCTTCATTATTAAACACTTTATTTGGGCGAAAAGGCTTGGTAAAAACCTCCAAAAACCCAGGTTGCACCCGTCTTTTAAACCTATTTGAAGTCGATGAAAAAATCTTGGTCGTGGATTTACCAGGCTATGGTTATGCGCGTGCGTCTAAAGTTGAAAAATACAAATGGGCAGGTTTGATTGAAAACTACCTCAAAAGCCCCAAAGTTGCGCAACTTGTGTTGGTCTTGTTAGATTTTAGGCATGGGCCAAAAGACAGCGACCTGCAACTCATTGATTGGCTCAATGAATYAGGCATTCGTTGGCAACCTGTGGCGACCAAATCGGACAAACTCAAAGGCAATGCCAAACGCAAACGCAAACAAGAAATGATTGATGCCCTCGGTGGCATGCTTGAACCTATCCTCACATCAAGCCTTAAAAATGAAGGTATGCAAGAGTTGAGAGCTGTCATCATTAAAGAAGTTCTACGCGCGGATGACTGACCAAGAGCTGCGCACCTACGCTTTCCTTGCCATWATTAGCATGGTTATTGTGTGGGAATTGATGGCACAAAAACGYCCGCTWTCGCAAAGCAAGCTCAAACGCTGGCTTAACAACCTCGCCTTGGTGGGTTTAGACACGTTATTGGTCAAACTTCTTCTCCCTGCTGGCGCACTCGGCATTGCACTTTGGGCAGAAGATAGCGGTTTKGGTCTGCTGAATAATATCAATCTTGGCAGCACATTAAGCATCATTCTGGCAATCATCATTTTGGACTTGGTGATATACTGGCAGCATAGGTTATTTCATGTTGTCCCWCTCTTTTGGCGGCTGCATCAAGTGCATCATGCCGACCGTGATATTGATGTGAGCACAGGTTTACGCTTTCACCCCATCGAAATTTTTATATCCATGCTGATTAAGTTTGCCGTGGTCATTATTTTGGGTGCACCAGCCATTGCCGTGGTTCTGTTTGAAGTCATTCTCAATGGTATGGCAATGTTTAACCATGGTAATATCAGGCTACCTAAAGCTTTGGATAGTGCCATCCGACTACTTTTTGTGACACCCGATATGCACCGCGTCCATCATTCCGTTTTCAGGCGGGAGACCGACAGCAATTTCGGTTTCAACTTGCCGTGGTGGGATTTCGTTTTTCATACGTATCGAGCTCAGCCCTTGGATGGTCATGAAAAGATGCAAATCGGATTGCCTGACTGCCGAGGAGATCAATCAAGAAGCCTTTTCGGACTCTTGCTTCTCCCATTTCTTGGCGAATCGCGATCAGAGAGCACTTCAAGGCCTAAAACGGAGACGTTGGTTGATCGTTCGAATTCTGGGTTGGATCCGGCAAGGAAAACGACGGCGGTCGAGCCCTAGCTGCCTAGGCGACATCGAAAACCGCAATTGTTGCTAGCTCTGGCTTGAAAAGTTTCCTGGAAAATTCGTGACAATTGACTCCCGGCCCGATATCTTGACGCTATTCAACTG
>NVSF01000048.1 GCA_002401135.1 Zetaproteobacteria bacterium | reverse complement strand
GGCGGTTCTGGTGGTTCATTGATACTGCCCAAGATGATGTATACCGCGACAAGCGTTGATATTGCTTATGAAACATACAATGGTTTCTGGGGTGATGACGGACAATGGCGCGAAGACCCGCCAAGCTCTGACTTAAACCAAAAACGCCTGAGCCTTGGCTTCGCCCAACGCATCAATGACAACTGGCAAGCTTCAGTGTCGATTCCTTATATTTGGAACGACAATGTGTATGCCAACAACTCATTTCAGACAAGTGGCATTGGCGACACTTCTTTCACCGTGTTATACGAAGCTTTTGATGATATTACTTGTACATGGGTTCTCGATACTTGGGAAGACTACAAACCTGCCATGTATTTTGGAGCAAGCCTCACTGCCCCAACAGGCATATCACCTTATGATGATGTGACCAACAATTTCGATATTACAGGGCGTGGATTTTATCGCTTAGACCTCAAAGCATCATTTGAAAAAACTGTATTCCCATGGAATGCCACCCTCGCTTTTAATTATGGCACATATTTTTCTCGCTCCATCAATCGAGAATATGGTGTTTATGTCGCCCCGTATCAAAAAAACCTGGGTGATAGAATGAGTGTGAGCACTAGCCTTGGTTACACTTTCTTTTTGAAAAGAGGCAACACATTCACCGTCACAGGCGCATATGCCGACCTTCAAGAAAAGAAAGCCACGATTGAGGGGCTGACAGATGAAACTTCAGGTATGGAAAAGCGTAGTTTTAGTACAACTGGCGCTTGGGCGAATGAAGATAAAAGCGTTGTTCTCAAAGCAACTTATGCCTATACACCCCGCTACCACGATTGGGGAAGAAATTTTCCAACCACCAACACATTGTCTATGGGGGTAAGTTATGTATATGATTAAAGCAGCTATATTTACCTGTCTTTTTTTACTTTCTTCATGCGGTAATATGGCGGATGATTTAAACCCATCAGGTGAAGACTTGCGCCCTACTGTGACAGCTAACAGTGTCGGTAGCCAACCCAGCCAAATTGCTGCTGATTTTTCAGCCCCTGCCACCAATGGCACAACCTTTAAGCTTTCTGACCATCTGCTTGGCGGCGCAACTCCTGCTGATGCCGTGGTGTTGTATTTCACCATGTGGTGTCCGATTTGCATTTCACACACCGACCACTTGCTTTTCAACATTATCCCTCAATTCCAAACACGTGGCACTGTGCGTTATGTTCTGGTGGATTATGTGTCTGGCTCAATTGCTTCAACCACAGTATCGGAAGCAGTGAATGGTTATGCAGGTTCGGTATTTATCACTATTGCTGATGAAAATCAAAGTTTGCTCAACCAGTTTCAAGGGGCGATGGGCAAAACCATTGTTATTGATAAAAATGGTGTGATTCAACTGAATGAGGACTTTAGAACGGGAGATAATCTTATCAAAACCCTGAACACAATTCTTCCCTAATGCAGTTGCGCAAAAAATAGATAACATACGCCATCTAAAGAGGCAGTTATGAAATTTGAGCAATACCACATTTCCGAAGACATCAAAAACAACTTAAGCAAGTTGGGTTTCAAACGTCCCACGGACATTCAATTTAAAGCCATCCCCTCCATCATGGCGGGCGAAGATGTGCTCGCTATTGCCCAAACAGGCACAGGCAAAACCGCAGCCTTCGCTATTCCTGTGATTGATAAAATTCACAAGTTTAAAAGCAGTAAGCGCTCCTATGGTATCAAGTGCATCGTACTTGCGCCCACCCGCGAATTGGCACAACAAATTGGCGAGGTTTTCACCAAACTCGCAAGACATACCCGCGTCAAAACCTTTGCTTTGTATGGTGGCGTGGAGCAAGAGCAACAAATTGCTAAGCTTCAAGATGGTATTGATATTCTGATTGCCACACCTGGRCGTATGTTTGACCTGATTAACCAAGATGTGATTAARCTTGAAGGTGTGAGCACGTTGATTCTTGATGAAGCCGACCACATGTTGGATTTGGGATTTATTGAAGACATCAAATACATCAAAAAGATGGTCTATCACAAACATCAAACACTGTTTTTCTCGGCAACCATCAATGATGAGATTAAAAAACTCGCCTATTCACAAGTCAAAAGTGTAGCCATTCGTATTCAAGTTTCACCCAAGGATAAAGTGTCCAAAAACATCACCCATTTTGTCATGTTTGTCGATATGGATGATAAACGCTTCTTTTTGGAGCGGTTTGTTCGTGAAAACCCTGACAGTCGCATGATTGTCTTTGTGCGCACCCGTGTTCGCGCCGAGCGCGTTGCCAAAGCTATGKCTAGGGTTGATATAGAAACGGTCACCATTCATGGCGATAAAGACCAAGAGCAACGCTCACAAGTGATGCGTTCTTTCAAGCAAGGCAATGGCAACATCTTGATTGCCACCGATGTCAGCGCACGGGGCATTGATATTGCCGATATTGATTATGTGATTAACTATGACCTGCCCGAACGCGAAGAAAATTATGTGCATAGGGTTGGGCGCACAGGGCGTGGTGTGAACAAAGGCACTGCCATTTCATTTTGTGCGCCAGAAGAAAAAGATCTGCTTGAAAGCATTCAAGCTTTCCTCGCCAAACCCATTGAAGTGCTCAAGGTGAGCAAAGCTGAAGCCGAACAAACACGCACCATTCCCGATGCCATCACTGACCTTAGAAGTATCATCAATGATGATGTATTGCCCAAGAAAAAACGCAAACCGAAAAAGAAGGTTAAAAAGCCTAAAAAGAAAAAATAAAGCTAAAGTCTGCTGCCCTATCTGCCGATAGTCTTACCTGAACAGATTTGATGGAATCAGGAGATGTGAAATGGCTATGACATTACGTCCCACAGATGGGCTAGTCAGCAGATTGTTACAACAACAAACACGCAGCCAACCTGCGACATTCACTCCTGCATCATCAGCATCAAACAAAGAAGACCGTGTTTCTATTTCCAATCAAGCCCGTGAACATCAAACACAAAACAACAAAAACGAGCAACAAGCACTCGAATCACAATTACTACGCCTATACAGCCAACATCAAACCAATGAGCCCAAGCCTTGAACACTGAAAACCCACACTTACTCATTGCTGAAGATGATGAAGCATTATCTGCTATCCTTGATGAATATTTATCCGACTACGGCTACCAAATAACCTGCGCCAGCCGTGGTGATGAGGCATTAGCCCTGCTTAAACACACTCATTTTGATATTATCTTATCGGATATTGTCATGCCTGGTGGTGGCGGGTTAAGCATTCTTGATGCGAGCTGCAGCGACCCCGCCAAGACTTTAGTTTTATTGATGACAGGCTATTCAGGCATTGAAGATGCTATTCATGCTGTCGAACGTGGTGCATATGATTTTGTGAGTAAACCGTTCCAATTACCCGAAATGAAAGTGCGCATTGATAATGCAACACGGTATCAATCTTTGCTGCGCAAATGTGCGCATCATGACACATACAAAAACTTTGAAGTGCCTGAAGGGTTTGTCGCATACCGTGCCTTGGATAAGCCGCACAATGCCGCCATTCAGGCTTATAACACTGGAAAGTTGGTACATCATGTTTAACATTCTTATTGTCGAAGACCAGCCTGCTGTACGCGAGATTATCTCTGAAGTTATTCAACTTTTAAATATTCCTATGCAGCTTCATGAAGCTGCCAGTGTCAAAGAAGCTTATGGCTTATTAAAAGAAAAATCGTGGGATGTTATGATTACCGACCTAAGCCTTGGTGATGGTAACTCCTTAGACTTAATCACGGCAATAGCTCAACAAGATATAAACACACCACCTGTTATTTTGGTCAGCGGCTTTCTTTCAGCAGTACATATGCGACAAGCCAAAGCGTTAGGCATTAAACACATTCTTGCCAAACCCTTCGAGCCCAATGTATTGCTCGACCACATCCAAGATGTGTTGGCGATAAAAAAAGATACAAGCCAAGCCAATAACTCTTGTGATAGTACGCATCGCTTATTACCTGAAGTGTTTGAAATGGATAGAAAGCTTGGTCTTTTATTTCGCATGTTTGATGAAATGCCCAAACAGAAGGATGTTACCAGCGTATGTCAAAAAGCATTGCAATTGGCAATGGATATGGTTCATGCACAAGGTGGTTATATYGCACTTTTTGAACGTCACAAGGGRAAACTTGTACGCATCACTGAGCATGGTTTAAGCCATCAAACAACACAAACGAGCTGCCAATTAAATGACACCCCTTTTGCACCATTGATTCATGCCAGCCAAGAGTACATTGAAAATCTAAACAGCTCTCTTCAGCAGCCTTGTTGGCCCAATGTAGACACCCGAACATACATTGCTGTCCCCATTTATCTGCAAGGCATACCCATGGGTGTCTTATGCCTTACCAACCGCCTCGATAAAAAAACACTGCAAGGTGAAAGCCTGCATATGCTTGGGCTTTTGGTTAAAAAACTAGACACACTATTGGACAATCGTGCCGTTCATGCAGCCCTTGCCGATAGCATGAATCAAACACTGATTGCGCTTGTGCGCTCACTCGAAGCACGCGACAGATACACCAAAGATCACTCTTCACGGGTGAGTCAACTTTCGGTGCTTTTCGCCCAAACTTTAGGCTTGGATGATGAAAGCATTCAACTGATTCGTACGGGTGGTCTTTTGCATGATATTGGTAAGGTTGGTATTGCTGATTCCGTGCTTCTCAAGCCTGGGCGTTATACCGATCAAGAGTATGCGATTATGAAAGCACATCCCGCCATTGGTGATGCCATCCTAATGAATATGGATACCTTAGCCCGTGAACGTTTAATCGTGCGTCATCATCACGAGCGATGGGATGGCAAAGGGTATCCCGATAAAATCGGAGGCGCAGAGATTCCGCTTGAAGCACGTATTGTATGTGTTGCTGATGCTATTGATGCCATGACAACCCACCGTGTTTACCGYCAAGCCAAACCATTATCTTTTTGTGCCGAACAATTAGAATTTGCTTCTGGCACACAGTTTGACCCACAAATCGTTGCCGTAGCTTTGGAGGCTATTCAGCGTGGTGATATTGACACGCAAGCCAAATCCAACAATTGTGACGAAGGTGTTTTGCCGATTCARGCATCTTTGGCACAAARTTTGCATGATAACCTCAAACWGCACCACTTAGGGGRATATCATGCCTGATAAAAATCGCCGTCAAGACTTTCGCATTGATGATATTTTGGCAATGCAAGACAAGCGCATCAGCGAAGATGAATTTGAACAGCAAAAGCAACAYCCTGGTATTCGCTCACGACAAAATGCCATGATTCAAAACATGATTGGCAAAGAAATCGCAGCCGAACAATTCAATAGCGTTATCAACCAAGACTTAGCATCTGCCTTAGAGACTTTAGACAATAAACTTAACTATCTCATTGGCGTGAACATGCTCAATGATGCCAACCGCAGCAACCTTAAAGAACGCCCCGTCAATTTAAGCATTACAGGCGCAAGCTTTTATAGCCGTGAACACTACAAAACAGGTGATTACTTGAGTCTAACCATCATGCTTCCATCATTTCCACCAACGATTCTTGAATTGGTAGCGCAAATCACTTGGGTACATCAAGAAAAATCAAAATCACAACATGTTGGTGTTCAGTTTGCTTATCGGTGCAATGAGGAAGAAAGCAGCATTGGTAAATATGTGTTTCAAAGGCATCGTGAAAGTATACGCCTTAAAGTTAAAGAAACWGAGGGCGKATAAATAAGCCTTACATCAATGCCTGTATTTTTTGCTCCAATACCTTCACCAAGGCATCGCCTGTTTCATGCATTAGCGTTGCCGACTCTGCTTCAATCATCACCCGCAACTTTGGCTCTGTACCTGAGGCGCGAACATTCACCCGCCCTGATTGACCAAGCTTTAATTCCGCATCTTTAATCAAGTTTTGTACTTCAACATCTGCAAGTACATCTACTTTCTTTTCTATCACGATATTCCACAACTTTTGCGGATAAAGTGTTAGGTCTGCCGCAAGGTCTGATAATGGTTGCTTGGCTTCCTGCATCGCACAAAGCAACTGCAAAGCCGTCATTAAACCATCACCTGTCGTATTGTTATCCAACAKAATCATATGCCCTGATTGCTCACCGCCAAGGTTGCAACCTNNTTNATCNNNACGCATCATTTCCAATACATATCTATCACCAACATTGGCACGCAACATTTGCACACCGCGTTGTTCAAGGAAATTACCCAACCCCATATTGCTCATCAAAGTCGTCACCACAGCCCCGCCTTGCAACTGACCTTGTTGCAACAAATGCTCGGCTAAAATTGCAATCACCCTATCGCCATCAACAAGTTCACCACTGGCATCACAAGCAATCAGGCGGTCTGCATCGCCATCCAAAGCAAAACCAATATCAGCTTCCACTTCTCGAACCTTGTCGCACATGGTTTGCGGGTAGGTTGAACCACAATTTTGATTGATGTTGTAACCCGTAGGCTGATCAAACAATGAAATCACTTCACAGCCCAATTCTTTAAATAAATGTGGCGCTACATCATACGCTGCGCCATTGGCACTATCGACCACAACTTTCAAACCATTAAAACGTACACCCCGTGGTARTGATGATTTTAAAAACTCAATATATCGTCCRCGCGCATCATCCACACGYTCAGCTTTGCCAATTTCCAATGCTGGCGGCAAAGGCGGCAAATCATCTAACACAGCTTCAATTTCAAGCTCTACACTGTCTGGAAGTTTAAACCCATCAGCACCAAAAAACTTAATCCCGTTATCACCAGCGGGGTTATGTGATGCAGACAACACAACACCTGCATCCGCCCGTAAACTGCGCGTTAAATAGGCTACCGCAGGTGTTGGCACAGGGCCAACCAGCAACACATTCATGCCTTGTGCCGTCAAACCTGCGCAAAGTGCTGATTCAATCATGTAGCCTGACAAACGTGTATCTTTACCAATCAAAACATGAGGTTTATGCGTCAAATGTTTGGTCAGCACATAACCTGCGGCACGCCCCAAACGCAAAGCAAACTCTGCCGTCATAGGGTCAGTATTAACCGCACCTCGAACACCATCTGTTCCAAAATACTTTCGCATGTTTAATTTCCTTTAATCTCTTCAACTTTTTCTATCTGACTGTATGGCTCAACAAGCGTTGGTACAACAATAATTCCTGCCTGCTTAGGCTTTTCTTCAACACCTGTATAAACATCCTCAGGTGTCGGCACGATGGAAATTCTGTCCGCTGATTCAACTGGTTCATCCTGTACGGACTGTTCAACAACTTCCTCAACTTGAAGTTGGACTGGAACAGGCACAATAGACGTTTTAACAACCTCTTTATTAGGCTCAAGTGTTACAGGTTGTTCAACCCCCTCATCTTGACTACCTTCAGGCAYAGGAACAATGGATACATCATCTTCCGTTGCCTCAATGTTTTCTTTTTCCGACAATGTTTCTGTCGTCACTAAGTCTTCTTGATTTTGTACAGCAGGTGTCCATACCAAGTCACCTCGAACACGAATTTTCACGTCCTTCTTCAAAGCATGAATACCCTTGCCCGTTAAGGGGACAACTGTTGTTTCCACATCAAATAGACCTTGATTTAAATCCAACCTTAAGGCTGAAGTTTCGATTTTATCCATGGTGCTAATCCATACCTCTGGCCCAGACAAAGCAATCACCGATGGTGTGATTACAACGTGTTCCGCCTTCCAGCCCTGAGGTAAATCAAATATAGGCTGCACTTTGATGGTTCGTTTTACAATATGATCCACTTGAAGCTGCACACTATCCGGCTGAATTTTTTCAACTCTTAGACCCGCAGGTAAATCAATCGCTTCAATATCCAAAGCTTGTTCAATCACCCCAGGCATATTCAAGGAAGAGGCATCTACAGAAACAAATAAAGCCTGAGTATCCAAAGAGTTAAGTAATGCTTGAAGCCCTGAAACTGTGATACTTACTTGGTCGGGCAAATCATTCACAATCACCATGTCGGCAGGCACATCTCTCACCTRCAAAGCAACATCAAGACGCACAGAACCCATGCCTTGCCCATGCACTTGCGCCCAAAGCACAATGGCAATCACAATCGACCAAAAGGGTAGACCTAAGCGGTGGATAAGGTTCATGTTTTAGACCCACCAGCAAACTTCATGCTTGCCAAGCGGGGCGCTAGAGCTTTGCTTAATTCATCCCCGTGTAAGGCTTCACTCATCTCACCATTTTCAACCAAATGAATGTCCCCACGTTCTTCAGATACCACCAAAACCAAGGCATCATTCTCTTCACTCAAACCAATGGCTGCACGATGTCTTGTACCATATGCACCCAAAACATRTTTTGATTTGGCCAAGGGCAACAAAACACGGGCTGCACGAATTTCAGGCATACCTTCATTGTCCAAAGCCAACACCAAGGCGCCATCATGCAAAGGTGTGTCTGGGCAGAATAAAGTTACAATCAATTCTGCATCCACTGCTGCATGAACCACAACCCCACTCTCATCCAAGTGTTTGAGACCTGTTTCACGTTCAAATACCAAAAGCGCGCCCCATCGCTTTTTGATAAGTATGTTGGTTGCTTCAACCACTTCAGCGATTAACTTTTCTTGCGGCTCAAGCGTGGAAGACAAGGGGTTAACTGCTACGCGCATCAAACCTTTGCGAATTTCTGCTTGGAACAACACCACCAAAATGACAATAAATACGGCAAATACTTGGTTAAATATCCACTCAACAGTAAGCAAGCCAAAGATACGCGCAACTTCATACAAAATGAGCATCAAAACCAAACCAATCAACATCTGTTCAGCATGTGTCCCACGAATAAGGCGCAACACATAATATACCACCAGTGCCACAATCCCAATATCAATCAGGTCAATAAATCCAAGTTGGAAATTATCAAACAGCATGGCAAGGCTCACTTATTGCAGGATGGTTTCTGGCATCTGTGAGTTGTGATGCAACAACTACTGTTTTGTGATGCTCAAGACAATCATGAACACGAATCATATCTGCACCGCAAAAGATACCAACTGTCGATGCAACTGCTGTTTCCGTTTCTCGTTGATTAATCTCTGAAACTGTCATCAAACCCAAAAAGGATTTCCGTGATGCACCCAGCAACACAGGCATATCAAAAGCGTTTTTAATCACATCAATATTTGCGATGAGCCTTAAATTATCTTCAAGATTTTTGCCAAAGCCAATACCTGCATCCAACACAATCGACGATGTTTGCACCCCTGCTTTTACACAAGCTTCAATCCGCTGCTCAAAAAAAGAAGTCACTTCGGTCAGCACATCATCATAGTGCGGATTGTTTTGCATGGTTTTAGGATTGCCCTGCATATGCATCAAGCAAACATCAACACCAGTTGAAGCAACAACTTCTAGGCTGCCTTGGTCAAATATTAGCGCACTGACATCATTCACTAGCTCAGCACCTGCTGCAATCGCCTGCTGCATAACCTCAGCTTTCATGGTATCAATGGAAACTGAAATGCCTGCCGAAGTTAATGCTTGCACCACAGGTATGACACGCGCCAACTCTTCTTGCACATCAACGGGTGAGGCATTGGGGCGCGTAGATTCACCGCCAACATCAACGATGTCTGCACCGTGCAATACCATCTTTTTTGCACGCGATACAAGTGTTTCTAGGTTATCCTGATGACCATCTGAAAATGAATCGGGGGTGCAGTTGAGCACACCCATTAACCAAGCTGGTTTATACTTTTGCCGAAACCAACGAGACAATATTAGCTCTCTTGYCCAGTTCCTTTATCAGAAACCTGATTATCTGCCTTATCATCATCCATCACCACGGAATCATCATCATCGATATCCGCTTTGGGCATCTTGTTTGAATCATCTTTTCGAGTAATTTTTTCACCTTTAAGCAATGCAGTAACTTCTTTACCCGACAAGGTTTCATATTCCAAAAGACCTTGGGCAATAATCTCCAACTCATCTCTATGTTCGGTAAGAATAAAACGTGCTTTTTCTTCAGCAATATCAATAAATGCGCGAACTTCTTCATCAATAATACGAGATGTTGCATCCGATACATGTTTGCTTTGTGTTACGGATCGACCAAGAAATACTTCTTCCTCATTTTCAGAGAAGCGCAAGCGACCCAAGCGATCACTAAAGCCATATTCCGTCACCATRGCTTTAGCRATTTTGGTGGCTTGTTGAATRTCATGYCCWGCACCCGTCGTAATGTTTTCTTTACCAAAYACCAACTCTTCAGCCATTCGCCCACCAAACAATGATGCCAAACGTGATTCCAATTCAATGCGTGATTGACTCAATCTGTCGCGTTCTGGCAAGTTCATCGTCACACCCAAGGCGCGACCACGAGGAATAATCGTTACTTTATGTAGCGGGTCATGTTTGGGGCTATGAATACCCACCAAAGCATGTCCTGCCTCATGGTATGCAGTTAACGCCTTTTCTTCCTCAGTCATAATCATTGAGCGGCGCTCAGCACCCATCATCACTTTATCTTTGGCTTCCTCAAAATCTTGGTTGGTCACTTTATCACGGTTATAACGTGCGGCACTCAACGCAGCTTCATTTACAAGGTTTGCCAAATCAGCACCTGAGAAACCAGGTGTGCCACGTGCCAATGCTTTAATGTCCACATCTGATGAAAGCGGAACTTTTTTCATGTGTACTTTTAAAATCGCCACACGACCAGGCATGTCTGGATTGCCCACTGTAACTTGGCGGTCAAAGCGACCAGGGCGCAATAATGCAGGGTCAAGCACGTCTGGGCGGTTGGTTGCAGCCACAAGAATCACACCTTCATTGGCTTCAAAACCATCCATTTCCACCAACAA
>NVSF01000047.1 GCA_002401135.1 Zetaproteobacteria bacterium | reverse complement strand
CGCCATCCAGTGCCTGCTCATGAAAAATCCACACTGAAGACATGCTTTGTCGCATGCGTGCAAATAATTTATCCAGTCGTTTTAAAATCGCCAACGATTGATCATTCCAACCCGCTAAAACCATCTGCTCACGCGCTGATAGAGGGCTATTGCTTAATTCACGCAACATATATTGCATCACATTCGAACCAAGGCTAACCATCAAAGCAAAGAAGAATACACCAGCCAAAACCAATATGGAGGTCAAGCCAACCAACCAAGGAGAAAAGGCTTCGGGTGTTGCCGCACCTGGATCAGTCAGCACGCGAAAAACATATAACATCACCTGAAATGGTAAATAATCTGCTGAGGTAATATCACCATCATCATTAATATCCATTTCAGGATAAAGGTAAAGTACCGCCAATGAACCCATAATCATCATCGCCACCAGCATACCTGCCAACATACCGCCCTCATTACGCACTTCTTGTATGGCAAGCACACGTTTGGCTGCTTTGGCAATATTGCCAACAGGATTAAGCATCACCAAGAAACGTATCGCACGCAAGCCAACCCAAGCCGCCGCCACACTAGGAATCAGACCCAATACAGCAATACTGACAAGCATGTCCAACGATACAAAAGCCAGCTCAGCCTTCTTGCGTCCGCCATCAGGCAAAACTTTGAGAATAGATATCGTACGACACACACCTTCAATTAATAAGAGCACGCCGATATACATGCCCACCGATGGCACAGCTATCGCAATACATGCCAATGCAACCACCACCAAAGAAAATGGCAGCGAATAAACAAACGTATCATGGGTAAGGAAACGAAATATTCTCAGCATGCGTAACATATACATACCACGAAAAAGCCGAGCTATACGCAGGTAAACCGCCTGTTGAAGTAGGTTTACAGGCATAAATAGCACTGAAATAAGACTAATAGTGGCCAAACCATCCAGTATCAAAAATGTCAGTTCGGCACGATTGCGAAAATGATTTTCTTTTTGCAACCAAAAGCGCAAACACCATTCAACCACAAAAAATATACCCAGTGTTGCCAGCACAAAGCTATAACGTTCAAACATACACAAAGCGAGCGCCACAACGATTAACATAGCATAACGCGGATGTGAAAAAACACGTTCACCCAAAAGTAGCCATTCGCGGCGTGAATGCTCGCCTGAAAGGAAGCGTTTAACCCATGTAGATTGTGCATACGATGTTTGTTTCACAGCCGAGGCCACAGCATCGTCTAAAACCTCATCAGAGGTCTTATCTAACACATTCAACACATCGCCTTCAGCCTTTCGTGTCACTTTCACCACCTTACTCACTTCCGCTGCAACACATGCCACTTGCTGCACTTGCCTCGTTACCCTAGCTACACTGGATAGCCTATCGCTTCGCGTATGCTGTGCAGATTCAGAGCTGTGCTTCAGATTTTCCTGAGATGCTTCTTGAGCAGCAACTGCATCACCAACTAGCGGCGACGCAATTCGGCCAAAAAATCAGTAACCCGCCCCAACAATCCCTCACCTTTCTGACGAATATCTGTTGATGCTATCAATACATCACCGGCAGCTTTACCGGTCTCATAAGATGCTTCTGTCACCGATGCAATAGCTTCTGTCACACGCCGTGTCGCATCTGATGCATACTGCACACTTTGCGAGATTTCACGTGTGGCTTCATTTTGCTCATCTGTGGCTGCAGAAATAGCCTGATTGATATCATTCATCTTCTGAATGGTCTCACCAATATGACCAATGGCTTTGGCAGCCCCATCACTTTCCTTTTGAATCGATGAAATTTGGCTAGCGATGGTTTCTGTCGCCTTGGCAGTTTGGCTGGCAAGCTCTTTTACTTCACCTGCAACCACCGCAAAACCACGCCCTGCATCACCAGCACGCGCCGCCTCAATACTGGCATTGAGCGCCAATAGATTGGTTTGCTCAGCAATATCCGTAATCACTTGAATCACCTGACCAATTTCTTTAGACACACTGGCCAGTTTACTAACATTTTTATTGGTCGCTTCGGCTTCTTGCACTGCCTGGCTGGACATTTCCACCGCATTATGCACTTGCCGTGTAATTTCTGTAATCGAAGCTGTCAGTTCTTCTGCCGCGGATGCTACCGTCATCACATTCTCATTGGCTTCAGCTGAATTGCTTGCAACATTCTCAGCTTGGCTCGTTGACTGCTCGGCGGTGGCAGAGAGCGATTCACTGGATGTTTGCATACCCACGGATGCCTCAATCAGATCATGCACTAGGTTAGCAACATTACCTTCAAAATCGGCTGCCAACTGATGCTGCTCCGACACATCATTCCACGACACCATAATAGTATCCCATTCGCCAGCATGATTTTCAATAACATGAGCAGAAAATTCAATTTGATGGCCATCCGCGATAAAGTCGCCTGCCAAAGGAAAATTTGACCGCTCAGCAAGAAGTTTACGCTGATGAGCCGAGTCTTTATAGAAAATATCAATACACTGACCAATGATATTATCCACGGGACAAGGCAAGAAATTTTGAATGCCACGGAATAATTCCATTGCTGCGGGATTCATATAACGAATAACCAAATCCTCAGCACCAGTAATCATCATCGCTTGTGGTGATGCCTCTACCACACGTTTCAACATCGTCGCTTCGGCTGATTGCTCTTGAAAAATAGCCAACGATTCCAACATTTCACCAATTTCACCACCTTCATCAGCCTGCACAGGAATAACCTCACCTCTTTCCAAAGCATCCATAGAGGTTGCCACCCGTGAAATCGGCACACTAACCGAACGCGAAATCCACCAAACAGCCCAAGCAACCAACACAAACACCAACAACATAATAGCAGCGTAATAACGTGGTAAAACAGTCAGGCTATATGCATATTCTTTATCAAGTTCATCCATATAACTAGAAAATACTTCATCAGTTGTATGGAATGACTGCAATACATGACCTTGGAAAGCATCATCTGCCTGCTTGGCATAATCTAACAAGCTCACCATCAACGATGCGTAATTAACAAAGCTCTTGGCATAGTCCTGTATAAGCGACTTAATCTCGCGTTTATTTGACACCCCAATATCAGCTGCCGATAAAAGTCGCTCAAATTTCACAACTTCTTTCTGATGTTTCTGAATGTATTTGTCTGCCCCACGCAACATAAAATCTTTTTCATGACGACGTAACATCAACATCGACACCATTAATTTATCCTGATGCAAGACCTTTAGTTTTTTCTCTACGGCATGCACAGTACTGCGCAAGCGCCCTGTCAAACCGTCGTCTTTATGCAGACCAATTTTTTGACGCAAGGCAAGCAGCGCACTGGCATGACCATCATATTCCTGCATAGCCAGCTGCATAGCTTTAGCAGCCTCGCGTGAAGCCTTATCTGGAAAATCACTCACCAGCTTGGCAATATTCGCATTATTTGTTATCTTTATCTCTTGGTATGCCTTCAGCTGAACTGCTTTTTTATCTATCACATAAAGCTGAAGTGCGGCTTTTTCCCTTACCACTGTTGCGGCAAGCCCATCAAGAACCTCCATAAATTCACTTGCCTGCACTTCTTTATTCGCCACATCTGTCAAACTATTAACAATATATTGATGCGCAAAGCCCGAGGCTATCAAGCCCAGTACTGCCACAATACCAATCAAGGCTAGGCGCTTCATAATCGTAAATTTCTTTAAATTCAGTAAATTCATAGTGTCTTCCCCAAGAAAAATTATCTGCACAAGCAAACAAGCAAATATCATACCATTTATACACACCGGCTTTCAKACAGAGATTCAAATCGAAACGTTACGAGGAGACATTAAACATTCAAGACCTGAACATCCCGCTAGAATTATCAAGTACTTTTATCCCAATTAAGATCCTTTTCATACAATCTATTATTTTNCACCAATGACCAAATCACACGTGATAAATGCCTTGCGAGTGAGCGCACAGCCTGGTTGTGCTTTTTTCCTTCAGCACGTTTTTTGTCGTAGTATGCTTTGGATTGAGGTGTGTGATAATAGTGGCGGGCAGCGGCAACCATCATGGCTGCTTTGGCTCGCCTGTTAACCTGTTTGTAGCCTTTGGTTCCCGTGAATACACCAGAGCTATTGTCCAACGGAGCAATGCCAATATAACGGGCTAGCGATGCTTCTGTAGCGAAGCGTTGCATGGTGCCTATTTCTGCCGCCAACTCGGTGGAGCAGACCAAGCCAAAGCCTGTAATCGAAGCGATGGTGGTGGCCAGTTGAGATTGTGGCAACAAATCATCCAATTGTTTTTCAAGGCGTTTGATATGGGTGGTTAGTGCCAATATGCGCTGTGCATCCTCAATCACCATATCACCCATCATTATCACATCGGTCGAAAGTATTGCAGACTTTTGCCAGCGGCGAATCAACTCGAAATAGACCTTGCCCACACCTTTAATATTTTGCACGCTACGACTGTGCATCCGCATCAATTGATCAAAGCTTGGTTTACTGGTGAGAAAGTTAAGAAACCATTTATTACTGATGCTTCCCGTCAACTCAATCAAGCCTGGTGCAATGCTTTGCACGTTGCCATACATACGATCTGTGATCATCGAACGCTCATTCACCAACTGTCTRCGRCGGCGTGTTAAAAGCTTCATGTCATGGTTCACTTGCGGTGCAGGGATGACTTCATTTAGAATAGCTTTGGCTTGCGGCAACAACGGACGAAGACGCATCAACTCAAGAATTTTACGTGCATCAATCGCATCGGTTTTGGCGGGTGAKGGAAAGATTTCTTTGTAGCGRGCAAGCTTGAGATTGTTCACATTTAACAGYGTCCAACCTTTGCCYAAAATCATCTCATCCAAYGGTCKYGCCCARCCACCATARCCTTCCATRCCTATCGAAACAGGCAGTTTCRTYTGCAATGCTTGCTTCTCAACACGCTTGAAAAAATCATCAAATGCCTCAGGTCGATGCGCCAAGTCAAACTGCTCAAGCAGCYYRCCATCAGGCATMCCAATTGCCACACGATGCTTTCGACAACCAACATCAATGCCCACCAATAATGCGTCCATATCGAACTCCTATCTTACAAGAATTCATCCGATATCACGTCTACAGCACAGAGCCACGATTCACTACGAATTGGCATCATCCCGGAAGACCTTCTCGGATGATACATAGATGGCAGGGGCGGCATTTCAAGGTCGAGAAGAATCTAATAAAAGACCTACGGACCCCAAGAGCCACACCCCTACCATATACAATCTTAGCAGGAATGTTTAACCTCGGCTACTATGCAAAATCCAATGGTAGACCCCATGTCACTTTCTAAGCTGCCTATGTGGCAGTGAACCGTGAGTGTTTCGGTAGAAATGCCAAGCGTTGTTTCTAAGCTGCCTATGTGGCAGTGAACAAACTATCAAGTGGCTTGGTATAGCCAGCATATTTCTAAGCTGCCTATGTGGCAGTGAACGCTTCGGTGTCGCCATCTTCATCAGAAGCCAATTTCTAAGCTGCCTATGTGGCAGTGAACTTAAATCAAGACGAGTGGATTAAACACATGCAGTTTCTAAGCTGCCTATGTGGCAGTGAACTTTCGCCGCTTATTCTCTCTGTAATCACTCAGTTTCTAAGCTGCCTATGTGGCAGTGAACGCAATAAAGTGTATGCAGCAATGCATCAGTTTTTTCTAAGCTGCCTATGTGGCAGTGAACGAAAACAAGCTTATGATTTATTGTCATATTCATTTCTAAGCTGCCTATGTGGCAGTGAACACCCACTTGATAGTTTTGGCAGGGCCTTCCAATTTCTAAGCTGCCTATGTGGCAGTGAACTTCACGCTCGGCAAAGTCTGTATTTTGATTTGTTTCTAAGCTGCCTATGTGGCAGTGAACTGCGGCGTAGAACTTGCCGACACATTCACATTTTTCTAAGCTGCCTATGTGGCAGTGAACCTAAAGAATGACGCAGGAGCACTTAAACCAAGTTTCTAAGCTGCCTATGTGGCAGTGAACTTTGATTTGGGTCGTCACCCTTGTTTTCTTCATTTCTAAGCTGCCTATGTGGCAGTGAACGCAATAAAGTGTATGCAGCAATGCATCAATTTTTTCTAAGCTGCCTATGTGGCAGTGAACGAACAGTGGGCAAGCAATAACATTTTCTTTGATTTCTAAGCTGCCTATGTGGCAGTGAACTGCCCGAGCGCAAATTCATTGTGCATTCTGTATTTCTAAGCTGCCTATGTGGCAGTGAACTGCGCCTCAAAACGAAGATCCAACCCGTCAATTTTCTAAGCTGCCTATGTGGCAGTGAACTTGACCACAACACATTCATAGGAGGCTGAGATTTTCTAAGCTGCCTATGTGGCAGTGAACGGAAGAGCCTCACCATTGAGCGGTTGAGCTTTTTTCTAAGCTGCCTATGTGGCAGTGAACACCGCGTGACATTGGATGATGCGCTGCAAGATTTTCTAAGCTGCCTATGTGGCAGTGAACTCATTGAGACGAATTGCGCCAAGAAAGCCATTTTTCTAAGCTGCCTATGTGGCAGTGAACATTTCTTTGTTGACGACTTCCTGTTTGGCTTGTTTCTAAGCTGCCTATGTGGCAGTGAACCAATTTGTCTTTTCGCTCTGCTTTTTTGGCATTTTCTAAGCTGCCTATGTGGCAGTGAACCAGGTGGGAACGCGGGTGCTGTTAGAATATTATTTCTAAGCTGCCTATGTGGCAGTGAACTTGTGGGATTCGATTCAATAGATTTTTGGGAATTTCTAAGCTGCCTATGTGGCAGTGAACCCCTATTGCCAAGATTCCAGCTAAACTTGATGTTTCTAAGCTGCCTATGTGGCAGTGAACTTACAAACACCGCACCTTTAAAGCTCGGATTATTTCTAAGCTGCCTATGTGGCAGTGAACTTTTAGACGATAAAAAGCCTTTTTTTGCTGCTTTTCTAAGCTGCCTATGTGGCAGTGAACGCCAATTTCATCTTCTGAATAATTACCATTTATTTCTAAGCTGCCTATGTGGCAGTGAACGGAAAGCCAAAGCAGGGGCGCAATGACATCGTTTTCTAAGCTGCCTATGTGGCAGTGAACTATGCGGAAGCTGCTGATGCCGTGCTTCATGCTTTCTAAGCTGCCTATGTGGCAGTGAACACATTGCAAAGGGTGATTCAGTCAATTTATTGTTTCTAAGCTGCCTATGTGGCAGTGAACTGTGCTTTTAATTGATTCGATGGTGCTTTTTATTTCTAAGCTGCCTATGTGGCAGTGAACACGTGCAGGAAGAGAAGTTATCCACTCGTAAATTTCTAAGCTGCCTATGTGGCAGTGAACATTGGGCTGCCAATCCTGCGCGGCTAAACGTTTTTCTAAGCTGCCTATGTGGCAGTGAACCTCTGCTTCCCACTCTTGAATGTTATTCATTATTTCTAAGCTGCCTATGTGGCAGTGAACAATTTGGCGAAAGTCACCCGCTCACTTGGCATTTTCTAAGCTGCCTATGTGGCAGTGAACCTTCGCTAGGTGCGCTTCAAGTGTTGCTTTCTTTTTCTAAGCTGCCTATGTGGCAGTGAACCTGTTTGCGTCATAACAGCCCRTGCGACAAGATTTCTAAGCTGCCTATGTGGCAGTGAACACCCAGACCACCAGCCAACACTTCAACATCAATTTCTAAGCTGCCTATGTGGCAGTGAACTTTCAGCGGCGGCGGGTGCGGCATATTTGACATTTCTAAGCTGCCTATGTGGCAGTGAACGCTGTCATATATTGAGCCTGTTCTTTACCGCATTTCTAAGCTGCCTATGTGGCAGTGAACATTATGCAGATAAAAATGGTAAGTACATTGGTTTTCTAAGCTGCCTATGTGGCAGTGAACCCACTGCGCCGCATGTTGAACATGCACCAACTTTTCTAAGCTGCCTATGTGGCAGTGAACAGTAGCTATCACCTTACGCCACGTTACCCTATTTTCTAAGCTGCCTATGTGGCAGTGAACTTACGCGCCAATTTGGCAACATGTGCGCCTTTTTTCTAAGCTGCCTATGTGGCAGTGAACGCTCGAAAGGAATCTTTTAGGTTTTGGTAAGATTTCTAAGCTGCCTATGTGGCAGTGAACCAGAACTATATAACCARAWKTTRYTYYSWWRMCAAAAAGATACCCTTGTTTTTCCVDDDTTDAHCMAWDVAAAAACAAGAABATCTAAGHTGTTGATAATAAACGAATTTTAAAGAACGGKTAATTTATTGGTTAAAACCAAGGTATAGTGGCTGTTTTGCTCAAACCGAACTGGTCAAAYTCCCCTTCTGTAGGTCTCTCAACCAACTCGCCAAATTGAATAAACCTTCGGTACTTATGATGCCCAGGCTTGCTACTGATTAACTCCAGATAAGGATTATCCAGGCTTTGAGAGCCATACATTTTTTCTTTATATTGCCTCTCATAGGCTTTTACATCTTCATCTGATTTAAGAGCACCTTTCCCCTTTTGGTCATCAACGCGCTTTTGAAGCTTTTTAAGTGTCATGGTCGGCTGTTTACGCGCAACAGTTCGATAACCCGCGACAGTCTCAGGAACAAGTTTAATACCACTCACTTCGCAATAACCCGATAAGCCCCCTATCCAGCCCATAGCCTGCAGTTCGTCAAGCCGCTGCTTTGTGCCATGAATACGAATCACATCACCCAGCTTTACCCGATATTTTGGAAAACTTACGCCTATGTCTGTTGCACCCATTCTTGATAAGCTTTTGTGTAGCWTAGTATAAACCTTATTTCGGATGAAATAGATAGGAATATCATCATCAGGCACCACCTTTATATCAAGATAGTAATCCATTACTGTTTTTCTCCAAATACACCACCACGAACCAAAACTGCCATAACAAAATGTTTATCATCTTCATTACTTAATTCCTCACCTTGGGAAAAAGAATCAAATAAATTGAAGAAGTCTTTTTTTGCTTGAGGTTGGCGATATGCCCTACCCAAATTGGTTACTGCTCCATATGGGTCAATAGATATTGCTCGTTGTTGCACTTGATAGTCAGGATACCATGTATCAATGGTTCGAATCGCATTACCAATTTTTTGCGAGTGCATCGCAGCTACACCGTTCACATCATAAAGAATCTTACTTTTCTTCTCTTTGCTATTATTTTTATCCAACACCAATTCTTCACTTGGGTAAACATCTTGGGACTTCCCTACTTTTGCAAATGCATTGATTTCCAACAGTAAAAACTCGCTTTCACCCGATAACGTTTTTGCAATAAATGAAGATAGCTCATCAATATCTGCATGGTGGTCGTTAAAGTTTTGAATATCACACTCTAAACCATTAAACACCCAACTTTGAGAAGTATCACCATTTAAAACATTAACTTGAACTTCAATATGCTCACTGCCCACTCGGTTTCGCCACAAAAAACGTCCATTTGCCAAATTACATGCATAACGATGTGCTAGCTCTGTAAAGCCATATTCTTCAATATAACCTTGAACAGCTTTGGCATAACTTTGATTAAAACCTTCATGGTTACAGGCTGAAGGATTTTCCACACCACTTAATACTTTTAGTGTAAAGCTTAATTTCAACGTATCTTGTTCAGGCGTAAGCGCACAGCTATCAACCCTTTGCAGGTTTGCACTTTCTATTTTAGCATCAATTTTCCCTTCTTCAGATTTTTTCAGCCGATTTGAAATTGTGCCTCGAACAGACTTTTCCTTCAARGCCAAAGGTGCTGCTTGATTATTTCTTTGTTCCCAAGTTGTGCCATACATTAAACCATCTGAAGGCACTAATTTTTTCTCAAATGCTAAGACTGACGCTGGAATTTTACTCATAATTTACTCTCCTCATTTTTTATTGAATAGTTGTTTTTACAAAGGTACAAATCATTACCTTGGTATTCTTGATAACGCCAAACCATTTCATCTACACTTTCAAAATGATAAGGCATTTTAAATTCACCTAAAGTAACGATACTTTCTGCAAATCTGTGTGGCGTTGTTGCATCACGGGTATTCTTTAATTGCCCAAGCTCACTGATGCCTTGATAACCAACGGCTATTGGCACAATCCACCCACTTTCTTTTCGCGTGGGCTTGCTCTTGGTGACTTTATGATTTTCATCAACTTCAATATCCGTAGTCACTTTTAAATACTCAAGCATGGCATCCATRGCATCCWTGCCCTCATTCATSRCTTCTTCCATYAAKSYCTKCCTTGAAACCAARCAAAARCCTGGCATTAARTAYTTRGTAAGMYCTCTRGGTTYATYATTRTCAACTTCYWWRTGYTGACTTGGTTTAAARSWWRTWATRTCRCCWSWRRCGATTTTCATGGTATGYAGYWTGYTATCAATRAMAYYYGTGAAYTTWTCATARTCMATSKCMYMKWYYKMAYAMTYWMTGGCAAGTGTAACTTCCATATCACAACGMGCTTCTTCGATAAATGATGGTCTTTTCCCAGCYTTATCYAAWGGGTTACTRCTTGCTAYAATCGAATGAACATARTCGCCYYTACCTTTATAGGYATGTAAAKTRAATTCWARRCARCTAACAATCACCCCTGTKAAYTKWAYRYCYTYAAATTCAGARYSMTTTAGCTTTCGTTCAAGCGCGTGCATGAACCCTAACCACCCTGTCATCGCTGGAAATCCAATGGTGTAAGGGCTAGACAACGCATTGGCATGGTGAACTTTGATATTTGGAATGAGTAATATGTCTTTCATTTCAATAACTCCTGCTCATCTTTAAGAATTTTCTTAATGTGTTCTATATCATCATCACCCAATAGTTTATTATCTTTGGTAGCGTCTTTATAATGGTTAATAAACCAATTCGCGAAATAGCTTTTCGCTTTGGTTAAATAGTCATCGTTTAATGACTTATCATTTCTTATGTCTTCATTTTTCTCATCTAACCAAACCTTTTGCCAACGAAGCAAACTTTCATAGGTGTCACTATCCGACCAACCAGCACCTATATCCCGAATACCTGCTATAAGTCTTCTTAGCTTCGCCATGGAATTAAGCACAATATCATCACGCATATCTCTGATTCCTTTATTGTTTTTAC
>NVSF01000046.1 GCA_002401135.1 Zetaproteobacteria bacterium | reverse complement strand
CATAACAAGTAGCTCCAGCGGACAATTTAAAACTGATTGTAATGCCCACCAATAGCGTAAATATAAATGTATTCTTTATCATACTTATATATAACGCGGTCTTTCTGGCTAATACGGCGAGACCACAAACCAGAGAGGTTGTGTTTTAATGACTCAGGTTTTCCAGCACCAGTGCTTGGATTATCACGAAGCATTTCTTTTAATAAACGGCAAAGCGCCTTGTGTAGCTTCTTGTCTTTAACCCTAAGTTCTTCATACGCCGCCCAAGTATTACCTTCAAATACCAGTGATCTCATCTAGCTCTCCGGCAGTAGGCTTATATCCTTTATTTTTTGCATTTGTAGCAACGGAGGCTGCAATCTGTTTCATTAAGTCATTGTTTTGCAATACATATAATGTTTCTTGTTCACGTTCCCAATCGTCCGCACTTAAAACAACAAAATCATCACCATTTCTACGCGTAACTTTAAGTGGTACATGCTGTGTAACTACCTGCTCCACAAATGATTTTAGGCTGTCTCTAAATTTATTTACACTTATACTGTTCATATCGCCACCTATTTATCGTACTGTAACTCCGTACATAATAGTAATGAAGCCCTAACAAGTCAATGAACGGCGGCCGCAAAAAGTGCGTTGCGTTATTTCAAACGTTTGAGAGAGCCCTTTTGGGCGCTAATCATGAGAAGCTTCATTAAATAAGTGGTCAATATTCTGATTCCATTCACCATGATACAATTTAAGCCATTTATCCGCTTGGATTTCACATGATTTCACCACATCAAACAACGGTACTTCTTACCATTTGTATTTTTATTCATTGACATAGTAAATATAATGTACATATAATGTCATATGATTAAGTTTGAATGGGATTCAACAAAAKCTGATTCAAATATAAAGAAACACGGCATATCTTTTGAAGAAGCTAAGTCAGTTTTTTTATGACGAATTAGCCATTCAGYTTTATCAGAACGATAATGATGCTGGAGAAGACCGTTTTTTGTTGCTTGGGCAAAGTGCAACCCATAAAGTTCTTATGATTTGCCATTGTGAAAGGGATACTGGGAATATTGTACGGATTATTTCTGCGCGCAAAGCAACTAAAAATGAACGAAAATTCTATGAGGGTGATAACAAATGAAAAATGAATATAATTTATCTACGATGAAATCACGAAAAAATCCATATGCCTCTAAGCTGAAAAAACCTGTGACTATGAGGCTTAGTGAGGATGTGATTGATTACTTTAAATCAATGGCAAAAGAATCAGATATTCCATATCAAACACTTATTAACTTATACCTACGCGACTGCTTAAACCAGCACCGTAAACTAGATGTTTCATGGCGTTCTTAACCCTCACTAACGCATAATGAGGAGTGAATTACACTACGCTAAATAAGTCTCAATCATGCGAAGCTTCTCTGAATAGGTGGTCGATGTTTTGATTCCACTCACCATGATACAATTTCAACCATTTATCCGCTTGGGTTTCGCCTGATTTCACCACATCAAACAACGGCAACAAATATTGTGCTTCGCATCTGCCTTGATCATCGCAAATATCAATATTGTTCAAGCCTTGTTTTGCCATGTTTAAGATGGTTTCAGCATAAAACTGCACATCTTTGTCTAAAAATGGTGTTTTTAGCGCAGTTTTTGGCACATTCTGCATCAATTCGACCACATCCGCATGTTGCCAATCTTTCACCAAGTCCCATGCTTGATTCAGTGTTGCCTCATCATACAACAATCCTTTCCACAACGCGGGAAGCGCAGAAATCCAATCCCAACCCCCTGCATCCGCACCGCGCACTTCAATAAACTGCTTTAAGCGCACTTCTGGAAATGTGGTGCTCACATGCAGCTCCCAATCGGCATGGGTCGGGTATTGCCCTTTAAGCATGGGTAAGTTGCCATCTAAGAAATCACGAAATGATTCACCTGTGCAATCAATGTATTCCGCATCCCTAAGCACAAAGTACATGGGCACATCCAGCACCCATTCTGTCCACGCTTCAAAACCAAAGTCATCTTCAAACACACATTTGGGAATACCTGTGCGGTTGGGGTCGGTGTCCAGCCAACAATCAGCGCGGGTGGACAATAAACCCGATGGTTTTCCGTCTTTGAATGGAGATGCAGCAAACATGGCTGTCACCATAGGTTGCAAGCAGTAGGCAACACGCATTTTCTTTGCCATATCCGCTTCAGATTCAAAATCCAAGTTCGCTTGAGTGGTCGCGGTGCGCAGCATCATATCCAAACCTTTATCGCCCACTTTTACCATATAGTCGCGCATAATTTTGTATCGAGATTTGGGCATCCAAGAAATATCATCCCGCTGCCATTTGGGCTGAAACCCAACTGCCAAAAATCCAATCTCTAATTCTTTGTTCAACTGACGCAATAAATCGAAATGCCGCCCAACTTCATCGTGTGTTTCATGAATGGTGGCAAGTGGCGCGCCTGATAGTTCAAGCTGCCCACCTGGTTCTAAAGTGATGGATGCTAAGCCATGTTTTAGGGCAATGGGGTTGCCATTTTCAAGCACGGCAAGCCAATGTTCATCATGGTTCCARTCTGCCARYCGCTCYARCAAATGYTGAATRCTTTTTWCRCCAWAATAMGGRATGGGMYGCAARGWTTGGGTGCAATAACCMAYYTTTTCATGCTCWGTGCCAATGCGCCAWGCTTCSCKTGGTTTATTGCCACKGCGAAAATAATCMGCYAATTCTTCTCGATAAATGCGTGTATGTTCCAAAATCATTCCCCATCACCTAGCTTGCGTATGTGGAAACATACCTATGACAACTGAAAACAACCACCCTAAARCGGMTRMGGTYRGMTTTMSCCAATGCCTMAAAGGCACTTGGRCAGATAGAATRTTGCTTRTTTTTTTRCTGATTGGCATTGCTTTGTTATGGTTTCAGATTGAGAAAACACTTAGYCACGGTCTRCCCACAGCGTATGTKTATCATGGCAAAACATTATTGGCATCCTACCCCCTGCCCAACGATGATAAGGTGATTCATGTGGCTGCTGAGGGTGAAATTGGTGTGTCGGACATTGAAATATCCAAACATGGCATTCACTTTGTTTCATCACCCTGCACCACCCATTATTGTATGTTATCAGGGCATAAAAAACATACAGGCAGCGTGATTGCCTGCGTTCCCAACCATATTATGGTGGTGATTCGCGGTGCAAGCGATGACACACAACCTCACTTTGATGCGGTGACGGAATAAATATGTCGGCAAACATGAAACGAAATATTCCACCACGCCCAAGCTTAAAATCTTTGGAAGATAAAGCGGTGTGGTTATCTTTTGTCTTGCTGGCGATTGGTTTGCAYGTYTTTGAAGCCACATTACCCAGCTTRGGYCCTTGGTTTAAACTGGGCTTGGCAAACATCATGACCTTGCTCGCCTTGGTGATGCTGGGGGCGCGCGCTGCATTTATGCTTGCCATTGCCCGCGTGGTTGTCGGCAGCATATTTATCGGCACATTATTCACACCCACATTTTTTATCAGCCTTGCAGGTGCTTTAACTGCCGCCACAGTATTGGTGGTTTTGTATAAAATGTTTCCGCGTATGAGYTTRATYRSYYTMAGTTTATTGGCTGCWGTTGCCCACATGAGTGGGCAGTTTATCGCCGTRGAAACATGGTTTATCCAACAACCTGCGATTTATTATCTTTTGCCACCTTTGCTTCTATTATCTTGTGTCAGCGGCTGGATTAATGGCGCAATTTCAAGTTACATTTGGCAAAGGCTTAAAAAGGAGCGTTTATAAATGACCCGCATTTTCAACCGTCGCCACCCAATAGTAAGCGCTTTTKATACTTCCATCTGCCACAGCTTYTTTGAGTGCCGAAATCACCACATCTACATCCACTGCACTTAACACAACATCAATACGCACGCGGGGTGTRTAACCCACCACTTTATCCCGCGCAGACAAAAAAGGGTCGTCTTCCGCTTGTTCGCCATGCCCCTCGACATGGCTTAATGTAAACCCGCTGACTTGAGGCATTGCGCGTAAAAAGTCGGTCATATCTTGTTGCGCTTGTTTGCGAATGATTAAAGATAACTGTCTCATGCTTTATCCCCTTTCGCTTGAATAATTTTTGCTTCATTCCGCTCTTCTAACCATGCGTATAATGTTGGTAACAACACAAGTGTAAGGATGGTTGAGGTAAACAGCCCACCAATCACCACCACTGCCAAGGGTTGTTGTAGCTCAGAGCCTGGCCCTGTCGCAAACAATAAAGGCACTAAACCTAAGCTTGCAATCATGGCTGTCATCAACACTGGGCGTAAACGTCGCTCTGCGCCTTCTTTGACCGCTTCAAGCACGCTTCGCCCATTCTCACGCAATTGGTTAAAGAATGTCACCATCACCACACCATTAAGCACCGCGACACCGARCAACGTGATAAAACCAACCGATGCTGGCACAGATAAATATAAACCCGAAAGGTATAAACTGACCACGCCGCCAATCATGGCAAAAGGAATGTTGAGAATAATTAAACCCGCTTGGCGCAGTGAGCCAAACGTGACAAACAACATCAAATAAATCATCACAATGGCAACGGGAACAACCATACTTAATCGGTCTGCGGCGCGTTGTTGGTTCTCAAACTGACCACCATAAGTCACATAATAACCCGTGGGGAAATCAATGTTTTGCTCGATGTTTTTTTGAATGTCTTGCACAAAACTCACCACATCACGYCCTTCCACATTCGCCTGAATCACCACCTGACGGCGCGCAGATTCCCTCGCTATTTCAACAGGGCCATCCACCTCATGGATTTTCGCCAACACATGCAGCGGCACTTTTGCACCACGCGGCGTTGCTACCAAAAGATTTTTAATATCTTCTGTTGAAGTGCGCGCTTCTTGCGCATAACGCAGAAGCACAGATGTGCGGCGATTTCCTTCAATAATTTCAGAAACCACCTGCCCTGCCACGGCTGTTTCAATCAGCATATTTATATCTTCAGTGTTGATACCATATTTAGCGGTAACTTCGGGTTTGATGTCGACTTGCAGATACTTCTGACCCGATAAACGCCCTCTAAATATATCAATCGCACCATCAACTTTGGATACAATGGTTTCAATTTCCGCAGACAATCGCTCAAGCTCTTGCAAATCATCACCATACAATTTAATTGCCATAGCAGCGCGTACACCCGTGAGCATTTCTGATACACGCATATCAATCGGCTGCGTAAAAGCAATATCAAGTCCTTCAAAACGTGTCAGTTTTTCACGCAATTGCTCCCGTAAGGTGTCTTGGTCGATGCTCCATTCATCTTTGGGTTTGGTGATAATAAAGTTATCCGTTTGATACAAACCCATGGGATCCATACGCAATTCATCCGCACCTGTGCGCGCGACCACGCCCACCACTTCGTCAATTTCCATAAAGGCTTTATGAATAGGGCCGTCCATTGCCAAAGAATGTTTGAGCGACACATCCGATGATTTTTCAACAATAATCACCGTTGAACCCTCATTCATCAGCGGCATAAACTCTTTACCAATATAAGGAAACAAGGAAAGCGCACCAATCAGTGCCACCACAGCCAACCCAACAGCCGTTAAACGGAAGTTCAGCGCGGCATTGACCACAGGGCGGTACATTTTCTTCAAACCACCAAGCAACCAGCCATCATGTTCTTCACCACCACGCATCAAGAAGCTGGCAAACACTGGGATGATGGTAAGCGATAAAATCAACGAACCAATCAAAGCAAATGAAATCGTCACTGCCAAAGGCATAAACATCTTACCTTCAAGCCCTGTTAAACTGAAAATAGGTAAAAAGACCACAATAATAATTAATACGCCACTAATCACAGGCGTTGCCACTTCTGTGGTCGCCCGATACACAATGTGTAACTTGCTCACCCCTTTGGGTGCGCGGTTGAGCTGGGTATGGATATTTTCAACCACCACCACTGCCGCATCCACCAAAATACCAATGGCAATCGCCAAGCCGCCCAAGGTCATCAAATTTGCAGACACACCTGTTAAGCGCATCATGATAAAGGTAAACAACACCGCGAGTGGTAAAATAATGGCAACCGTTAATGCAGCCCTTAAATTACCCAACATCACAATCAAGACCAGGAGCACCAAAACCACCGCCTCAGCCAATGCTTTCTCCACGGTAAACACTGCCGCCGATACCAGTTCACTGCGGTCGTAAAAAGGAATAATTTCAATGCCTTTGGGCAACGATGTTTTTAAACCTTCCATTTCTTGTTTGATACCTTCAATGGTTGAGCGACTGTTGGCACCTTTGCGCAACAAGACCAAACCTGTGACCACTTCACCTTCRCCATCTGCYGTCACCGCACCATAGCGGGTAAGTGAACCGATTTTGACTGTTGCCACTTCGGATAACGCAATGGGCATACCATTTCGCGTTGCCACGGTAATRCGGCGAATATCATCTTCATTGCGCAACAAACCCACTGTGCGCAATAGAATCATACTTTCACCGCGTTCAATGCGGTCGCCACCAGCATTACGATTGTTATGCTCCAAAGCTGTTTGTAAGTCTTGAATGCTTAAGCCATAACGCACCAAAGCTTGTGGGTCAGGGTTGACTTCAAACGCACGCACTTCACCGCCCAATGAATTCACATCGGCAACACCATCCACGGTGCGTAGACGCGGTCGAATCGTCCAATCTTGAATGGTTCTTAACTCACTGTTGGTATAATTTTCGCCTTGGATGCGATACATATATATTTCGCCCAATGGCGTGGTAATCGGTGCTAACCCGCCATCAACACCTGCTGGCAACTTGCTCCAAACTTGATTCAGGCGTTCTGTCACCTGATTCCTTGCCCAGTAAATATCTGTGCCGTCTTCAAAATCAATTTTGATGATACTTAATGCTGATTTGGTAATCGAACGYAGCACCGTTTGTTTGGGTAAACCCTGCATTTCCATTTCAACAGGGAATGTAATGCGGCTTTCTACTTCCGAGGGTGATAAACCGGGTGCTTTGATAATGATTTGTACTTGCGGCGATGAAATATCAGGAAATGCATCAATCGGCAGTGTTTTAAATGCCCACATACCACCTGCCGACAATGCGGCTGCCACAATGAGCATCATCAAACGTTGAACCAGTGAGAATCGAACTATTGCAGCAATCATAATGTTTTCTCCACGTTAGTTGACGCTATATCTACAACCGATAAACCTGCGGATAATCGCAACATGGCAAGCTCWTGCCATGCTTGAACAAGCAAGTTTGTGTGGCTGATTTGTGCATCAAAATAAGTGTTGTAGGCATCCACAAGTGTGAGCACACTCAATTCACCCACATCAAAGCCTCTATGGGTTAAATTCAACATCTTTTTGGCGGGTTTCAACACCTTGTTACGGTAATGTTTGGTTTGCGCAATCAAATGTCCATAATGCAAATAGCTTTTATGCAGGTTGGCTTGTAGGTCTCGCTGCTGTGTGTTCACATCCGCTTGCACTTGTTGCGCCACAAACCCCGCTTCAACACTCGCGCTATTGCTGGTGTTCCAAAAAGGCACATCAACACTCACTGCAATGCCATTCACAGCTTGACGTTGCCCTGCAAGAAAGTCGGTTCTGCGAAACAGCGTCACCACAGGGTCGCCAATGCGGTTGGCTTTTGCCACGGCAATACCTGCTTCGGCTTCTTCCACTGCCAGTGTGCCAGCGCGCAARCTTGGATGTTCACGAAGTGCCGCTTTCAAATCATCATGTGACAATGTTAATGTGGCAGGTGTTAAATCAGGTAAGTTTAATGCTTGCGTTAAAGGCAATGCCAACAACGCTTTAAAGCTTGCTGCCGCCTCATCATATTGACCTTCTGCAACAGCCACGCCTTGCTTTGCCGTTTGCAACACAATATCCAAACGCATCACTTCAAGCGGTGTCACATAGCGCACCAGCGGGTCAAACTCCCCTTTGCCTGAGCGATGTTTCTTTTGATGTTGCTGCACTTCATACAAACGCTGCTTTGCCAACTTTAATAGCGCAGATTTATGCTGCACTTCATAAAAAAGTTGCGCGACCTGATATTCCAATTGCAAATGTTGTTGCTGGTATTGTGCTTGTGCTTTTTGAATGCCCAAATCGGCTTGTTTACGCTCATGTTTCATGCGTTGTAGTGGGATGGGCTGCGAAAAAGATATTTCTGTTAAGTCATAGCCAGAACCACCGCTTTCAAGGTCCAACACGTTATCCACTTGCATCCCAACCGTTGGGTTTGGCCAGGTATTAATGCTTCCCAGTTGAGCTTCTTGCGCACCAAGCTGAGCTTGCGCAGCTTGCAGTTCAGGCGCGACTGACACCGCCATTTGAATGCTTTGTTCCAGTGATAATATGTGTGCCGTTTCTTGCGCTTGGGCATAGCCACCATACATGAATAACATACTCATAGCTGCTGCCTTATAAGGTAGCAATGAAGCAAACGGTTGGGTAAGAACTTTCATAAATAAAACATCCTTAGAGACGAAGCTTTTTTAGCAGGGTATGGTCAATACATCAATACCTTGCACTGTTTTCAGGGAGGAATAGTGGTAAGCAAGTATTAAGCTCGTGTTAAGGCTATAAGAAGTGCGCTTAATGTTTATCTTGGTTGTTATCTATGTCGTGTGTTTTTTCGCGAGGCTTTTCCAAGGGCGGAAGCTTTTCATTCGGTTTGTTGTATTGCTTCCAAAGGTATGAGCCCAACCAAATCGCCGCACCTACCGCCAAGGCGTATATTAATGCGCTGTCGCCGTTGGGGTTACTGGCAAAATAGTCGCTCATAAAAAACTATGCCATGCGTTATTTTTGTGCGAAGCAAGGCAAAAAGATGGCTGAAACCGCAGTTTATTGTTAATCAATGAGGATTGAAGGCTGCTTTTTAACACAGGTGCAGCCAAAAAGAGACATGGCGCGGTCACTTTGGCCACCAACCTTGTTCTTGAAAGGATAATACTTTCGTGCCTGCCAATAAAAAGTGGTCTAAGAGCTTAATATCAAGGGTATTACAAGCCTCAATCAGTTGGCGGGTTAAAGCAATATCTTGCTCACTGGCTTGGGCTGTGCCTGCGGGATGGTTGTGGAAGATGATGATGCCTTTGGCATCCAGTTCCAAGGCGCGTTTGATTAAAGTGCGAGGGTACACCACCGCTCTATCCACTGTACCTTCAAACAAGATTTCACTGGAAATACACTGATTCTGCTGGTCGGTGAACAATGCGCCAAAGTATTCAATGCTTTTGTCTTGCAGCTTTAAGCGTAGCCATGCCTTGACCGATTCGGGTGAATCCAGCTTGGTTTTATCCATTAAATCTGATTCAAGGTAGCGTACTTGTGCTGCTTTGATGAGCTTTAAAAACTGCGCCGATTCCTTGCCCAAACCTTCAATGTTKTCCAGCTCTTGGCTTTGTGCATCAAACACACCTGCAAGTGTTTCAAATTGCGCCAACAGCCGKTTGGCAATGGGTTTCACATCTTTGCGCGGAATGGCAAAAGTCAGCAATATTTCCAAGACTTCATACGCATGAAAGCCATCCAAGCCGTGCTGGACAAAGCGTTCTTTCAAACGCTTTCTGTGCCCGCTTACCGAATCATCAACCACCCCACTCGCCTTTGCGATAAAACTGCTTTCCCACACGCTGAATATGCTCTACCAAGCTTGGATTGGTGATACTTTCCAACACCGATAAATCGACTGTATATGGGATAGGTAAATCATAAAGCTGCTGGTTGATCGAGGATAACAATGTGAAATCCAAACCCTCACCTTTCATACTTAAATCAATATCCGAGCCAACCTTATAATTACCCTTTGCCCGTGAGCCATACAAAATGACTTCATCCACCTCAGGGTGAGCGGCAAACACATCACATATTGCCGCGATAATCGGCTCGCCTAAACCAAACTTTTGCTTAGGCACGCTCAGACAACACCTGCAAACGGTCTTTCAAAGCTAAGAACTGTTGAAAATAACGCTGCTCAATAGCACCAACAATCATCTTCATTTTTGCTTCRTCATACGCATGTGCGGCAAGATTTCGGCTTTTAATCATATCCATCCACACTTGCCCATCCTCTTCTCTGCCCAACAAACCTTGCTTAAACGCCTCACGAATCGCATCCCTTGAACCAATTAAGCCTTCCAAACCTTGGTAATCAAGCAAATCCTTTAATGTTTTCCAGCCCAACTCAAATGTATATTCAAATGATTTGATAAGCCCTTGTTCTTCAAGCTCATTAAGCTCGCCCTTTTCCATAAACTTGGTCATTTGCGCCAAAGCTTTACAAAAGTTGTCAAACCGCTGAATCCAGCGAATGTCACTATCACGCATAAGCTCTCCTCAATACAGCATAACCAATCACGCCACCTATATAATCAAAACGCATTGCTCTGCGCTTGCGCTTCTTTTTTCTCTCGAGCAAGGCGTTGCCTTTTCATTTCATCCTGCATGGCTTTATAGTTCTTAGAGTAGGTATAGCGTAAATATGTTGTGGTGTTTGGCCAGCCGCGAGACACCTTTAATACAATGCCATCATCAAGTGTCCACTTATACGTGACATTACCCAAACCAACATTTCCGTTACGATAAGTAGGTTCTCCATATTTACTGGCAACCATGTTTTTTATTTTCACCACCTGTTGAGAATCCATGCGGCTTGGAAATGTATATTGAGCATAAGCAAAATAATCATCAACAGTGTAGCCCACATATAACTCGCTACTACCTTTTAATACATTCGAGGAGTAATAATAATCCCCCCATTTGTTTTTATCTTCTTGCTTCGCTGATGCTCCCGCTTTTTTGGTCGCTGCCATCATATCATCGCGATTCGCGCACATAATGTCGACATCAAAAAGCTTAGTCGAGCCTTGACAGCTCGCTTTTGCCAGCAACATTTCCAAGTTGGATTTTGCCTTTTTATGCCCTTGCTCAGCAGCTTTTTGATACCATTTTACAGCTAAATCATCATCCTGCTTCWCACCTTGACCGTTGGCATACATCACACCAAGATTATTTTGAGCATGTGCATGGCCCTGCTCAGCAGCTTTTTGATACCATTTTACAGATGTGGCATAGTCCTGCTTCACACCTTGACCGTTGTCATACTTCACACCAAGATTATATTGAGCCCACTTATGCCCCTGCTCAGC
>NVSF01000045.1 GCA_002401135.1 Zetaproteobacteria bacterium | reverse complement strand
TCGCTCAGTAATGTCCAAGCGTGATTGAATTTTAATCCTTGAAACGATRRYRKYKCRMWYWTTSMWSKSKGSWCKMRTAMTTKCTTGANGMRYRCCRTYMAYWCKAWAYCKRACWCKKAWWMKCTYTTCGTAGGRYTCAATGTGAATATCAGATGCACCACGTTTGATGGCATCCAAAAGAATAAGGTTGACGAGTTTAACCACGGGTGCTTCTTCGCTGGCGGTTGCGAGAAAATCACCATCAGTTTGTGTTTCTTCGGTGTCGACCAATTCGACATCGGTTGCACCCATCTCAGCCATGACATCTTCAAGCCCTTGCCCAGAACCCGACAAGTCATCCAGCTTGCTCATCAGCTCGCTTTCACGAACAATAACAACATCAACTTGGCTTCCAGAAATAAAGGATAATTCATCTAAGCTGTTGATGTCATAGGGGTCTGCAATTGCCAGTGTGATACTGTTTCCTTTGCGTTTGATGGGGATAGCTTGATGTTTACGCATCATGTCAACAGAGATATTGGTGAGTTCTTTGTCTATTTCGATGGGCAGTAGTTCGATGGCTGGTCGACCAAATGCTTGGCTGATAAACTTTACAAGCCCATCTTCAGTGAAAATATTCATTTTAACTAAAGTGGTGGTGAGGCTTTCACTATTTAAGCGTACATTTTTTACGGCTTCTTCAAGTTGGCTTTTATCAATTGCTTTTTTGCGTAAAAGAATATCACCTAAACGGGTCTTTTTCATGTTATGCCCTCCAGCCAGAAAGATTGAAAGCCTTTCTACCTAACGCTTGTTCAACCCATTGTAGGGCATCTTGGTTGTTCGGCAAGTTAAATGCGGTTTGTAGCCGCTCTTGTTCAAACCAGAAGGMGAAAGATGCGATACCTTGTGCAATGAGCATAGGTAAACCATCCACGCTGGTGTAGCCGTGTGCAGCCTGACAAAACACAGTGTTGCCATGTGGTTTGTAGACAGCATCAATGGCAAAACCACTGCCAGAAAGAGGGAAGGGGAATATATCTGTTTCATCCAAACCAATACTGGTGCTGTTGATGATAAGCTGACATTGTTTTAACTTCGCTGTTACTTGTGTTTCATCCCACGCAATGGGGGTGATATTCATTTTAGCATAAGTTTTCTGGAGCTGGGAAACCAAAGATTGCGCTCTGCTTTGATTGCGGTTGCAGATGAATACGTCTTTCGTCCCTTGATGGTGAAGAGCATGAAGAATAGCACGAGAAGTGCCTCCTGCGCCAAACAACAGTACGGGTGTTTGACTAACATCAACTTCCAAACCCTGAATGACCGAAGCAAAACCTTGCCAGTCTGTATTGGTGGCAGCCCACCCACTTTCAGTTCTTTTGAGCGTGTTTACAGCACCAATCGTTTGTGCATCTTTATCGGCATTGACCAAGGTTAAAATATTTTCCTTATGTGGAATTGTAATGTTTAATCCTTGCACGTGGGCTGCGTGTAGCCCGTCTAAAGCATGTTGAAGTTTGTCTGGGTTGACCAAATAAGGCATGTAGCGGGCATTTATCCCTGCATTTTCCAAGAACTTATTTTGAAAGAGTGGGGATAAAGAGTGGGCGATAGGGTTACCAAGTATACCGAATGCTTGCGTTTGACCATTGATGTTTTCCATCTACAAAAAGTAATGATTTTCAAAGCTTATGTCAAAAAACAGGCTGTTATTATTGTTGATTTATGYTTTCACACTGATATCAGCGCTTTCAAAGGTTGCCATGTCTTTGTGTAGCGCGATGGCAGATTGAAGTAGGGGAATGATAAGCGCTGCGCCAGAGCCTTCACCCAACCGCATCCTAAAATCAAGCAGTGGTTCAAGTTGCAAGTGTTTTAAAGCTTGTTGATGCCCACTTTCCTGAGAGATATGGCTGGCAAGCATCCATTGTATAACATCRGGCTCAATATTTTGTGCTACAAGTGCAGCGGCGGCTGATATAAAGCCWTCGACGATGACAGGAACGCCTTGTTCAGCGGCTTGGATATAAAAGCCAGCCATAGCCACGATTTCAAAACCRCCAGCTTCCACGACATAGTTGGCGAGGGTTGTGTTTTTACTTTKCACACGCGCAATAATCTGTTCTACGACTGTGACTTTATGCCTRCGGGTGTCATCATCAATGCCCGTGCCTTTACCCACGATATGTTCGGACTTTTCCTTGGTGAACAAGCAGATTAACGCAGCACTCGCGGTTGTATTGCCAATGCCCATGTCWCMTRYAAWMARTANGNYTTTACCCTTTTGAATAGCTTGGGATGCTTCCTTTTTACCAGCATTTAGAGCTTTCAAATATGCGGCTTGTGTCATGGCAGGTTGAGATAAGATATTGGCTGTTCCCGCTTCTGTTTTAGCTTGTTGAACGCCCTGTATGTTTGATGTGTCTACCAGTACACCCACATCAAGCACATGCAATGAAGCACCAGCCTGATGCGCCAAAACATTGATAGCTGCACCACCTGCTGCAAAATTTTTGACCATTTCACCTGTGACAACCGAGGGGAATGCAGAAACACCTTCGGCAGTTACACCGTGGTCGGCRGCAAAAATTGCAATATGAGGCTTTAAAGTATCAGGGATAATCTTGTTTTGCCTTGCGGCAAACCAGCAGGCAATATCTTCTAAACGTCCGAGTGAATTGGCGGGTTTAGTGAGCTTGTTTTGTCGCTCGCGTGCTTGAAGTGCAATTTCAGCAYGGATAGCTTGGGTGGGCATGTAAAATCCTAAGTGTTATTAGTTTGCAGACAACCAAGATTCAATCTCATCATGCATGGGGTGTTTGGGGTATTTTTCTAAAAAGGCTTGTAGTTGCGTGCGTCCTTTMGGCTCAWYACCATGCTCTGCATAACATGATGCAAGCGCAATCATRGTGTTGGCTTTMARCATATCAYTTTCAGTGGTTTTGAGRAGTTGTTCAAAAGTCTCGGTGCCTTTCTCAGGTGTTTTAGATTCACAAAGGKYTGTRCCATCTTCAAATTGTTTGATGTCATTGCGAAAAGCAGGGTCGGCAGTTAAATCACCAACCCAATAAGGTTGCAGTGCGCTTTCAGTGGTTTCTGCACCGCGAACGCCAAGTACAGCCGTTGTTGTGTTTCTAGCCGAATGTTTACGTGGAACAATGCGCTTGATGCGACTCCATAGTGATGAAAAGAAGGAACGCTCGGATTTCACGACTTGATAAGTGTTTTGTTTCGTTTTTTGTGGTTCTGCGGCAATGCTTTGCCCTGATAACAATACAAAACTAAAGATTAAAATGATAAGGTATTTCATGGTTRYTYCTYCTNKAGNYYRMTNWAKGMTAGTNTATTTTTRKANAKTNTMAKTRAWRYANNNCATACATTATTGTTTCAGCAATAATGCCAATGCATGGTAACGTGTAGAAACCTGCTCATCTGTTTCGTTGGCTTGTGCAAATATAGCCTTGGCCTGAAGAGCATCTCCAAGCTTATAGTGTGTCATGGCAATGTTCACCATAATATCAGCATTCGTTTCAATGTTGAGTGCTTTTTCATACATGGAAAGTGCTTCGGCATACTTGTGTTGTAGGTAGTAGATGTTGCCAATGTTGTTGATAACAGCGAGGTTTTCATCATTTGCTGTGAGCATGTCTTGAAGCTCGTTAACAGCACGACCATACAAACCACTTTGTGCATACACAATAGCAATTTGCATTTTTGCCTGCGTATTACTCGGGTCTAGAGCAAGCATCAAACGGTATGGACGCACTTGCCGTTCCAAAGCTTTAACCGATAATATTTCCCATTCTTTTTCTATTTTTGCACCCAAAACTTCTTGGCTTGGAATATCCACAACAAAGTCTGCGGGTGGTAATGTCACGGGTGGGTAAGTTTGCCAAGCTTGTGCCAATGGCATGATTTTCATYGTYGCTTGYTTRCCATACAGRTGATACTTRCGMGCRCCTTCAGCCCATGCCTCAGTGAAGCTGGCAGCGATGAGTGTTGCTTCAATAGGAACCCAAACTTGCCCATCAATGATTGCCAGTGCCTCATCGTTGGAGCTGATTAAATCTTTTTGCGCTTCGGCTAATCCTGTGTTGAACATCATGAGTAGATGTTGAGGCACATCCAATATGGCTGTTTCAATGCCGAGATTGGCTAAAGCAGCAACCAAGAGAATTGATAAATCATCACAATCACCACTGCGTTGACGCAAGGTTTCTCTTGGGAATTGAATGGTGTCAAGCTGGGTAGATCCGAGCTTGTTATAGGGTGTGTTGGGGTCGAGTAAATATTTGATGCCATATGCAGATAAACCATTAAAAACAGTCATGGCTTTGGCAACTTGCGGGTTTACTGCACCTTTTTGCGGTGCGTACGCATTGACAAGCTGGCGTGTGAAGACAGCTAAAGTATCGTCTTTAGGCGTTGCAAACGAACCAACCATATCCAATTGATCCCAGACAATAGCATTTTTACCATAAATGGTGAGCGGCGCATTTAACGTCTCCACATGAGGTTTTCCAGCCATGTAATATTCAGCACGCACTTCAGTTTGCACACCTGTATCTTCATCAATATCAAGGATGCGGTTGTTAAATGCGGCTAACAATGGAATTTCAATCTCTGCCCCAGCAGCGATGCGCTCCACGACCAGAGTGGTTGGGAAATCCATGTATTCTTTGACAAGTAATGATATTTTAACATTGGAATAATCAATACCAGCTTCATTTTTCAAGATGATTTTACCAACAGGAACATCGGTGTATTGTTTGTAGGCAGCAGAAAAAACGCGGGCAAATGAAACATCTTTAAGCTTGGGGCCTAAGAGGTTGCCACCTGCGCCAACGGAGCGTTTCTTTTGCAAATATGCAAGGTTGAGTTGTTGGCGATACTTGGCATTGCTTGGCGCAAGATCAACGGCCTTTTCCAATGAGGATATTGCTTTATCAAAAGATTGACGTGCCAAATAAATACTGCCCGTCAAGACCAAAGGTGCGGCATTAAGCACATCCAAAAGCGAGGCGCTTTCAGTGATAGCAATAGCTTCGTCATACATATGGTTGCCAATATATGACTTGGCAAGGCTAAGGTGCACATCCATATTGGTGTCATCAATCACCATGGCCTTTTTCAATGTAGCAATGCTATCGCGAATCATACCGCGCGCATTTTGAATCTCTGCAAGCATGATGTGCGCAGGGATGGAATTGGGTTCGAGTTTGAGTGCTTGTTGTGCAATCACGTTGGCTTCATTCATCTTGCCTGATTTCATCAAGGCTTGTGCATAACCGAGCTTGGCATCAATGTTTTTTTCGTCAATCGTTGAAGCGTGTTCGTAGTGGGTGAGCATACAAGACGCATCATTTTTCGTGGCACACGCCTTACCTAAACGCATATGGACATCAAAATTTTGGTCATCAAGTGCAATGGCTCTTTTTAAGTATTCTTGTTCGCGAGCAGGTTTGTCTATTTTAACATAGGCATCCGCCATCGACACCCAAATATTGGCATTGTTTGGTTCTGTTTGCCCTGCTTTAGCTAACATAGCCAATGCTTGCGGCGCTTTATCTTCAGCCAAGGCGACACGTCCTAAAATATAATAAGATGTGCCTTTAAGCTCTGGGATACTTGCCATTTTTGTAGCTAAACCTTTGGCTTGTTCGAGATTACCTTGTTCCAAGTGTAATACTGCCAACTCGGATAAAGCTTGTTGGTTTTGCGGTGCGATGAGCAGAGCACTATCGTAACTTGAAATAGATTGGGTGAAGAGTTGATGTTTTTTATAAGTGCGTGCCACCTCTAACCAAGCTTGAATATCTTGGTTTGCCAACTGGCTGGCTTTAATCAACTCGACTTCTGCATTGTCTTTTGCGCCAAGTTCAAAATTAGCATCGGCAAGTTTCAAATGCCAAATGGCTGATGTGGGCTCTAAAGTTACCGCTTGGYYGAGGTAATAAATAGCACTTGGTATGTCATCCATTTGCACTAGCGCATGAGCAGCCAAGCTGTATARRSWNTRCWTCCAMWKARMMWTRNAGCMWSRMTNGTSAKSMWSYAAWRASYYRATRNCCAWNCCAARMRTGTTTGTGCCCTAGAGCTTCTGCTTGTAAATGCAGAGCATGTTGTTTGTGTTCAGCGAAAGTAGTTAGCTGTTTAAACGTGCCCACGGCTTGGTCAAATTCACCAAGTTTTATTTGTGTTTTTCCCAAATATAACCAAGCACTAGCTTGATTGGGGTTGTTTTGTGTGGCTTGCTCGAAGAAAGAACGTGCCTGTTTAAATTGSKRSRWWYKWMRTKSWKRRKWMMYCRRSMWMTMRYMRKMWWKRRACMYTGCKSWRAKCYRRMTYWMKWWRKYMAMMGRACKSRMGGMRKWCACACGGTATTCTGTTGATTTGATACGGGCGCGGGGTGTTGTAAAGTCGGTGTTAAGAACTTCATCTTTAGCTATAAAAGGCTCTGATATATTGGCGCGGCTATAAAYGCGGTAGTAACCAGAGAAAGAGGAGCTTGGTTTTGCCCACATCAACTCTAATGTATCTTCATTACCTGATATTAAGATGTTTTCTATGCCTTTGGGTGCGCGAAGAAGGTTAAATGTATGGCGTGTGTGTCCTTCTAAATCGACAAGGGCAAACACGCCAGTATTACTTGGTATGGTATCAAACATCCAAATGCTATCATCATCAAACATATCACTTTCTTCAGAGAAAATAGGGTTTTCCGGGTCAAGTGTTAAGTCGCTGACATTGGACAATGATTGACGAGCTTGCTTTTGCAGTGCGTTGATATTTTCCGATTCACTCTTGAAGGCGGAAGTCCATTGTGCGTCAATGCCTGCTTTTGCCTTTTTTTGCTCTGGAGAAAAACGATAAACAAATTTACCATTTTGATACATCCAAACACTTGCAAGGTTGTTTTCCATTGAAGCGATAGCATAAAGTGTGTTATCACTTCCAATCATCATATCATATATTTTTGTGAAGGCATAAGGGTGGTCTTCTTTTTCGCCTATTGTGTTTTTAAGCTCACCTTTGGCATTRTAAATCAATATTTGATTGTATTCATCATCAGCGACATAAATTGTACCRCGYTTATCAACGGCGATTGCGGATGGTTCTTCCAACAYCATCGCAGCACCTTTCACATTACCGATAGATTTTTTGAATAGCCCATTCCTRCTAAATACTTGAACACGTTCATTACCCGTATCTAATATATATACAGATGTTGGTGACAGGGCAAGGGATGAAGGTTTTGCAAGCTCACCGTCACGCCGACCTTTGCTGCCAAAAGTAAACTTAAAAACACCAGCGTTATCAAAAACATGAACACTATTTTTGTCCAAGACAAGAATTTCTTTTTTGTCGAACACCGCACGAACGGGTGATTTAAATGCTGCATTTAAGGTATGTGAAACTGTGCCGTCGTGTGCGCGTAGTGTGACTGATTTACTTTTGGTTTGAATGCAAAGCATGGTGTCGCCCGTGTAAATATAGGAAACATCGCACCCTGCCACTAATACGGATGATGCACGGATACTAAATTTATCAGCAGACGGGTTTAACCAAGGGCTTTTTTTCCAATCCAGTTGAAACACCTCAATTTTTCCATTGCCACTGTCTGCAACATAAAGTCTACCATCATCATCAAGACTTAGACTTTCCGCGCGTTGAAGTTGCCCGCGCCCTTTGCCGATGGTGGCAAAGGAAGAAATGACTTCCATGTTTTCCCAATCAATTTCATGAATGCGCCCACTTTTTTTGTCAGCAACAAGCAAAATGCCATCAGGGCGGACAGTCATAGCGATGAGGCGCATAGAACCTATCTCAAGTGAGTCCAACACATCCGTGCTTAATGCAACATCAAGTTCACCTAAAGCAGAATAAATGGAGACTCGACCACCCTTAAAGTTATCCAAGACATACACGCGCCCAAACTGGTCAACAGCGATACTTTGGATTTCAGTTAAATTGTCTTCTTCGTAATCCTCTGTGGCATTATCACCAAAGGTGAAAAGAAATAACCCAGTGTCTGTGAATGCTGAGATGCGTTTATTGCCAGCATCGGCAATATATATAAGACCCTCATTTGACCATGCAGCGGCAACAGGGTCGTCAAGTTGTCCTTCAAGGTCACCTTCCTCAGCGAAGGCTTGCCAGTTACCATCTGTACCAATAAGAAACTGATGGTTGCTCGCATCAGTAACAACAGCCCGATTGCCGCTAATCGGCAAGACAGAAGAGAATTTTTGTTTTTTACCACCTGAGATAACAGGCGTTGGTATTTCACCAAGCTTCCATTGAAACACCTGATTGCTTGAATCTGTAATCCAAAGTGTTCCACTTTCGGCATGTAGTGATGAAATGGACTTAACCTTAACGCCTTGAAGCTGAGCAGCAGCAATGCTATCGACTAATGTGGGGGCAGCTTGGAGCGTGATTGGAAAGCATAAAAGTAGTGTTGCCAATGCGCGTGAAATGGTTTTCAAAGGCTGCATAAATCGAAACTCCTAGTGGTTAATGATACCCACCCAAGTTTAGCAGACCTTTTTCAGACTACAAATTTTTATTCTGTGACTATTGTTTCAAATGCCAAAACCGCACTGTTTTCTAGTTTGAGTGTACTTTTATGGGGATAATGCCTTCGCGGTCTGCATAGTTGTATTCTTTAAACCATGCTTGGGCATACAAGGCTTCAAATGTGGCATGAATACGCCCATCTTCGTGTTGGAAATGTTCAGCGTAATGGTTCTCAATATCCCGAAGCAATGCCCTGCCATACAAGCCGCCACTGCGCCCCTTGATGGCTTTGGCTGATGCGCCCAAACCTTTAAGTTCGCGCATGAGGCTTATCGCATCAGGATAGGTGAGGGTAAATAAGTCCGAATCGGTGACATGGTCTTCCACAGCGCATTCACCAAGGCTATTGCCTAGGCTCATCACATCGGCAAAGGGTAATACAGAGCTTGTGTGTTCAGGATTAACATGAGCCAGCGTTTGTTTGAGTTCAACCAATGTTCTGCGYCCAAATGTAGAAWATAATATAAGACCRCCRGGTTTAAGCACRCGGCGCATTTCTTTCATCATGGCTTGCGCTTCAGGCACCCATTGCATGGCTAAGTTGGATGTAACCAAATCAAAAGATGCGTCTTTAAAGGGTAGGGCAACGGCATCGCTGACGCTGTGATGATATTTGCGTTGCCAAGGTAGACGTTTGGCATGTTGCGCTTTGGTGTGACAAACCATGTTTTCAGAAATATCTGAGGCATAGATATGTGCTTTTGTGTATTTTTCAGCAAGTAAGCGGGTGAAAAAACCAGTGCCACAGCCAATATCCAAAATGTCTGAGGGATTGATTTTGGTGAACTCAAGGTGAGCCAATAGCCTGCGACCAATTTCACGCTGCAATTCAGCATGTTCATCGTAGCTGCTTGTTGCGCCTGAGAAGGAGCGGCGCACCTTGTTTACATTGATAAGTTCTTCCACCATGCCTCCAACTGTTGATTGAAAGCGGCATGATGGGTGAGAAATGGCGCATGTCCACAGTCTTCAAATGTATGAAGTTCAGAGTTTGTTATGTTGCCTGCCAAATATTCACCAGCTTGGACAGGCACAATCACATCTTGCAGCCCATGAACAACAAGGCTTGGCACGGTGATACGGGCAAGGGTTTCTCGTAAATCCAAGCTTGAAAGCAGGCTTAGACCCGCCTGCAAAGCCTGTTGCGTTGGCGCTTGTTGTTTGTTGATGGCTTCTTTGGCAATGGTTTGCATGGCTTTGCGCGTGAGTTTGTCACCATGTAACATCATCTGAAAAAAGCGTTGCATGAGTTTGGGTGTTTGTTGTTGGCTTGCTTGCTCAAAACCTTGCCAGACTTCATCGCTGCATCCATGCGACCAATCTTCTTGTTGGCGAAAACAGGGGGTGGTGGATATTAAAACAAGCCCTGCAAGATGGTTGATATGTTGTTGAATTCTTAGGGCGATTTGCCCACCCAACGACCAGCCGACCAGTAATACAGGTTTGCCTTGGCTGATATGATTGATTTCATCGGTGATATGCTGTGTCCATTCCTCTTGTGGCATATCTGGTGCGCCACCATGCCCCAGCAGGTTGATGGCATAAGTGCGGGTTAGCGGTGAAAAGTGTTTGATTTGCTGATGCCAWATTTGYGWRGATTGCCCCCAGCCATGCAGGAAAATCATAATGGGTTGCTGGTCGAGGTTGTTAGGCATGGGCAAAGCTTAACCAAGACAGGTGAACTGAGGAAGGTTTAGGTTATTTGTTTTTGTGAAGGTGTTGTGTCATGTTTGCATGTATGATGAACAAGAGAGCTGGAATATGAGGTGATGTTAAAAAGCATGCTGATCCCGAATTCTTATTGCTCTTTACTACTGTTGGAAGAATTGTGAGGGCAAGTCAATGAATGATACAATGATAGACTTGACCCCTTTTGTTTTTATCCAGTATCACAGCCCCTGATTTGGGTACGCTCTCTTACACGTATGATGGTTTCTTACCACTGTCTGAGTCTTGGAGTGGTACCATCACAGGGGATGTGTCTGTGGCGTATGACAACTTCTTCCGCATCACATCCCGCAGCGTGGGCGCAACACCGATTGCTTATACCTATGATGCCGATGGATTGTTGACGGGTGCAGGTGCAGAAACATTAACCCGTGACCCACTYAATGGTTTACTGACAGGGACTTCGACAGGCTCAGTCACCACGAGCAATGCATATAATGAGTTTGGTGAACTGGCTTCATTTGCTTCATCAGCTCCGTTTAGCACCAGCTATATCCGCGATAAGTTAGGTCGTATCACGCAAAAGGTTGASACGATTCAGGGTGTGACCACCACCACCGATTATGTGTATGACCTTGCAGGCAGATTGACGGGTGTATCGGAGAATGGTGTTGCTGTTTCCGTGTATGGTTATGATGCCAACGGCAACCGCATCAATGGCTTTAATAAAGCAGGTGGTATTCTGGCGTATTACGATGCACAAGACCGCTTAACATCATGGAACGGTGTGAACTACACATACACGGCAAACGGTGAACTCGCTAGCAAAGTGAGCACCACAGGCACGACTAGCTACACCTATGATGTTCTAGGCAACTTAATGTCCGCCACCTTGCCGAATGCCACCACGGTTGATTATATCATTGATGGGCGTAATCGCAGGATTGGCAAAAAGGTCAATGGCGTTCTCACTCAAGGCTTCTTGTATAAAGACCAGCTTAACCCTGTTGCCGAGCTTGATGGTGCTGGCAATGTAGTYAGCAGGTTTGTGTATGGCTCTAAAGCCAATGTGCCTGACTAT
>NVSF01000044.1 GCA_002401135.1 Zetaproteobacteria bacterium | reverse complement strand
GGTTTGGAATCCGATGATGGTTTTGTGCATCGTGTCTATGCCTCATTGGCATCGGCGCAGCGTTTGGGTACATCATCGGTGAAAGATTGTTCCGAAGTATCCGGCGGTGGTAAAAAGCCATTCAAACAAAAAGGTACGGGCCGGGCTCGTCAGGGAACCAATCGTGCCGCGCAGATGCGTCATGGCGGCACCCATCATGGCCCGCAGGCCAATACCAGCTTTGTGTCGCGTATCAATAAAAAAGAACGTCGTTTAGCGACTGCATTGGTTTTATCAGATGCGTTGCGTGAAGGTCGTTTGATTGTGTTGAATAAGCTTGAGTTGAAAGAAGTTAAAACTAAATCATTCATTGAAGTGCGTGATGCACTTAAAGTTGAGTCAGGTTTGTTTGTGCTTGCTGAAAGTAACAATGAAGTTGAACTTTCTGGTCGCAATGTGCCTTTGAGCAAGATTGTGCTTGATGGGCAAATGAATTTGCACGACATGTTAAAATTTGATCACTTGGTTGTGACTGAAGATGCATTGTCAAACCTAGAAAAACGCTTTGGAGGTGAAGGATGAACGCAAAATATCATCACTTTAATGCGCTCCGTAAGCCTGTGATTACTGAAAAGAGCTATAAAGCTACTAGCGATGCGAATCAATATACATTTCGCGTGGCACCTGATGCAACAAAAGTTCAAGTAAAAGCAGCAGTTGAAGCTATTTTTGAAGTAAAAGTTGAAAAAGTTCAGGTTGTGAACTTGCCTAGCAAGGAAAAGCGTCGTGGCGCTCACACTGGAACTCGTTCTGGTTATCGCAAAGCTATTATTCGTCTGGCAGAAGGTCAGTCGCTTGAAGTAGCGGAAGAGGCATAAGACATGGCAATTAAAGTTTGGAAACCAATGACCAATGGTGTTCGTGGACGCGTTGCGATTGTAAATCCTGATTTGTACAAGGGTGCTCCTGAAGCACGTTTGACAGAAGGTCTTACAAAATCGGGCGGTCGTAACAACAATGGTCGCATCACTTCTCGTCATCGTGGCGGCGGACATAAGCGCCTTTATCGTATGGTTGATTTTAAACGTGACAACCTAGGAATCGAAGGTAAGGTTGCGCGCCTTGAGTATGACCCGAACCGCACAGCGCACATTGCGTTGGTTGTTTTYAGCAACGGCGACAAGCGTTATATTTTGGCTCCACAAGGGCTTCGCGCTGGCGACACGGTTGTGTCAGGTCCTGAAGCAGAAGTTAAACCTGGTAACGCATTGCCACTTGGTAATATTCGTGTTGGTACTATGTTGCATAATGTGGAAATGAAACCTAGCAAGGGCGGTCAAATGGCGCGTACTGCTGGTGCTTCAGTTCAGTTGATGGGTAAAGAGAATGGCAARGCTATTTTGAARTTACCATCRGGTGAGTTYCGYMRWGTTGATTTGCGTTGYATGGCTAGYRTWGGWGTGATTGGYAATGCTGATCATTCWAACCARAARATTGGTAAAGCKGGTCGTTCWCGCTGGTTGGGTAAACGTCCRCATGTTCGTGGTGTWGCKATGAACCCWGTTGACCATCCACATGGTGGTGGTGAAGGRCGYACATCGGGTGGTCGTCACCCAGTAACACCTTGGGGTGTTCCAACCAAGGGTCGCAAGACTCGTAAAAAGAATAAGACTTCGAATCGTGATATTATTCGTCGTCGTAATCAGAAGTGAGGTAGCTAGAAAATGGCACGTTCATTAAAGAAAGGTCCTTACATTCAAGCTTCTCTTGAGAAAAAAGTAGATGCTGCTGTTGAGAATGGTAAGAAAGGTGTGATCAAAACTTGGTCRCGTCGTTCTACGATYTCTCCTGATTTTGTAGGTTTGAACTTCGCTGTGCATAACGGCAACAAGTTTATCCCTGTATTTGTTTCTGAGAACATGGTGGGTCACAAGTTGGGCGAATTTGCACCAACACGTACTTTCTATGGTCACGGTGCTGACAAGAAAGTACGGAAGAGGTAAGAAGTTATGTCTGAAGAAGTTCGTGCAATTCATAAAAATGCACATATCAGCGCGCAAAAAGTTCGCACTGTTGCCAATGCTGTTCGCGGCTTGCCAGTAGACCGTGCTTTGGCTGCATTGTCTTTGTCACCAAAGAAAGCGGCTCGCGTTATTGAAAAGGTTGTTAAGTCTGCTGTGGCAAATGCCGAGCAAAATAATGGTCTTGATATTGATAACCTATTGATTTCAACCATCACAGTTGATCARGGTGAAGTTTTRAAGCGYTACCGTCCWAAAGGTATGGGTCGTATGCGYCAGCGTTTTCATCGTCATAGTCATGTAACAGTGGCTGTGAGCGAACGCAGTTAAGGGAGTTCTGGAATGGGACAAAAAGTCAATCCAATTGGTTTCCGAGTTGGTATTACCCGTGGTTGGGAATCAATTTGGTATGCATCAGATAAAGATTTTGGTCGTCAGCTTCGTGAAGACATCAAAATGCGTAGGTTTATCAAGGCTAGAATGAAACATGCGGGCGTGTCTCGCATCATCATTGAAAGACCTGCTGGTAAAGTGAAAGTAACTGTGCATACTGCGCGCCCCGGYGTKATYATCGGTMGKAAAGGTTCTGAAATTGAAGCKTTGCGYWMYGMKTTRTTWMGYMMGTTYGGKCAAGAAGTACAAGTTTATATTGTTGAAATTAAACGCCCTGAAGCAGAGGCACAATTGGTTGCCGAAAACATTGCTTTCCAATTGGAACGTCGTGTTGCTTTCCGTCGCGCTATGAAGCGTGCGGTTCAAGGTGCAATGCGCATGGGCGCTAAAGGCGTTCGTATCAACTGTTCTGGTCGCTTGGGTGGTGCTGATATTGCCCGCATGGAATGGTATCGTGAAGGTCGTGTGCCTTTGCATACGCTTCGTGCAGAGATTGATTATGGTGTTGCGGAAGCTGCGACAACATATGGTATTATTGGTGTGAAAGTTTGGGTGTTTAATGGCGAGAAGCTTGGCGAAAGCGAAGCTGCTATTGCAAACGCGTAACGGAGATTAAGAGTTATGTTACAACCGAAAAAAGTACGCTGGCGTAAACATCACAAGGAGCTTCAACGCATCCGTGGTAAAGCAACGCGCGGCGCAAGTTTGAACTTTGGTGATTTCGGCATCAAGGCTATGGAGCCTGGTCGTATTACTGCACGTCAAATTGAAGCGGCTCGTATTACGATGACGCGTCACATTAAGCGTCAGGGGCGTGTGTGGATTCGCATGTTCCCTGATTTGCCAGTAACGAAAAAGCCKGCGGAAGTTCGTATGGGTAAAGGCAAAGGCTCTCCAGAGTATTGGGTTGCAGCAGTTCGTGCTGGTCGCATCCTCTTTGAAATGGACGGTGTGAATGAAGAGTTGGCGCGTGAAGCGTTAGGACGTGCAGCTTCTAAATTGCCGATTCGTACTAAGATTATTGTGCGTGGAGTAGGGCGATGAATGCTAAAGAATTGCGTGAATTGAAAGATGTGGAATTGAAAGAAAAGATGGATGAATTGGCTGCGGAAAGCATGAAATTACGTTTTCAAAAGGCAACGATGCAATTGAATGAAACCAGTCGTATTTCTGCAAATCGTCGCGAAGTAGCACGTATTCAGACAATTTTGTCTGAGCGCAGCTAAGAGGTTATTAGAAATGAGTGAAGTTAGTAGTAACAAACGCACCCTTGAAGGTGTTGTTCTTAGCAACAAAGGTGATAAAACTGTTGTTGTTGAGGTTGAGCGTCGTTTTTTGCACCCGCGTTACCGTAAGACTGTTCGTGCGCATAAAAAATATATGGCTCATGATGCAGAAAACACATGTAATATTGGTGATACAGTGCGTATCTCGGAATGTCCTCCACTTTCACGTCGCAAGACTTGGATGATGGATGAAGTCATTACCCGCGCTGAACAACTTTAGAGGTTATTAAAAATGATTCAAACTGAAACAGTTCTGCAAGTTGCAGACAACTCAGGTGCACGTCGTGTGACTTGCATTAAAGTATTGGGCGGTTCAAAACGTCGTTATGCAAGTGTTGGTGATGTGATTGTTGTTGCAGTCAAGGAAGTGATTCCTAATGGTAAAGTGAAAAAGGGTGAGGTTCAACGTGCTGTTGTTGTTCGTGTTGCCAAAGAATTCCGTCGTCCAGATGGTAGTTCAATTCGCTTTGACGAAAACGCAGCTGTGCTATTGAACAAACAAGGTGAGCCAATTGGTACGCGTATTTTTGGCCCTGTAACTCGTGAGCTTCGTGCAAAGGGATATATGAAAATTATTTCTCTAGCGCCAGAAGTTCTGTAATAGAAGAGGATTGGTATGTCTACGAATGTAAAATATCGTATCCGCAGCAATGACGAAATTGTCGTGATTGCAGGTCGTGATAAAGGTGCGCGTGGTAAGGTTGTGCGTGTTATGCCTGAGAARGGTAAGATTTTTGTTACCAAGATTAATATGGTCAAACGTCATACAAAAGCATCGCAATCAAGCTCTGGTGGTATCGTTGAGCGTGAAGCAGCTTTAGAAATTTCAAATGTTCAATATGTGTGCGCTAAGTGTGACACTGGTGTTCGTTTGGGTGTAAAAACATTAGAAGATGGTCGTAAAGTTCGCACTTGCCGCAAATGTGGCGAAGTGTTGGACAAGTAGGAGTAGTGCAATGGCACGCTTGAGAGAAGATTATAAGAAACGTGTAAAACCTGCGCTTATTAAAGAGCTGGGTTACAAAAACGTCAACGAAGTGCCTGCGATTAGCAAAATTGTAATCAATATGGGTTGTGGTGAAGCTTCGCAAAACCGCAAGTTATTGGATGGTGCTTTGTCTGATATGTTGGCTTTATCTGGTCAAAAACCAGTCGTCACTAAAGCGCGCAAATCTATTGCAAACTTTAAGTTGCGTGATGATATGCCTGTGGGCTGCCGTGTAACTTTACGTGGAGAGCGCATGTGGGAATTCTTTGACCGCTTGGTGAACATTGCATTGCCGCGCATTCGTGATTTTCGTGGTATTAGCCCGAAAGCATTTGATGGTCGTGGCAACTACACTTTGGGTGTGAAAGAACAAATCATTTTCCCAGAAATTGATTATGATAAAATTGATAAAATTCGTGGTATGGATATTACAATCTGTACAACGGCTAAGACAAATGACGAAGGGCGCGCGCTGTTAAAACAGTTCAGTATGCCTTTCCGTGCTTCATAGGAGCTTTTGATGGCAACGAAAGCATTAAAGGTTAAATGTAACCGTACACCAAAGTTTAAGGTTCGCGCCTATACGCGCTGCCAGTTATGTGGTCGCCCACATTCTGTTTACCGTAAGCTTGGTATGTGTCGTATTTGTTTGAGAAAACATGCTCTGGCGGGTGAAATCCCAGGCATGGTTAAATCAAGCTGGTAATGGTTAGGAGAATAAGTTTATGATGATGGATCGTATTGCGGACATGTTAACCCGCATCCGTAACGCTCAACAAGCAGGCTTAGAAAAAGTTGAAATGCCAGGTAGCAATACTTTGGTTTCTATTTCAGAAATTTTGAAAGCTGAAGGTTATATTCAAGCAGGTAAGCCTTATAATTATAAAGGTCACCGCTTTTTGCGTTTGACACTTCGCTATGATGATGAAGGTCTACCCGCAATTCGTGAAATAACTCGTATTTCAAAGTCTGGTCGCCGTGTATATGCACCTGCAACAGACTTGCCACGTGTACGTAATGGTTACGGTATTGCCGTTATCAGTACATCACAAGGTCTTATGACTGACAAAGACGCTCGCGCCAAAAACATCGGCGGCGAAGTGCTTTGTACAGTATTTTAGAGGTAGATAAATATGTCTCGTATAGGTAAACAGCCTGTTGTTATTCCTGCTGGCGTTGAAGTAACTGTAAATGCAAATAGCATTGCTGTGAAAGGTGCTAAAGCAACTTTGGAGTCACCTTTGTTTAAAGGTGTAACTGCTAAAGTTGAAGGTAACGAAGTTCAGTTTGAATGTGCTGAYTTRRGCAACAAAAAAATGAAATCTTTCTTTGGTCTTGCACGTTCGTTGGTTGCCAACAACGTGATTGGCGTGAGCAAAGGTTTTGAAAAGAAATTAGAGCTTCGTGGTGTTGGTTACCGTGCTAAAGTTCAAGGTACAAACCTTGATTTGTCTTTGGGGTTTTCACATCCCGTGCTTTATCCCATCCCTGATGGCATTGAAGCAACTGTTAATAAATCAAGTATTGTTATTTCTGGCTACGATAAACAAAAAGTCGGTCAGGTTGCATCAGAAATTCGCGCGTTCCGTCCGCCAGAGCCTTATAAAGGCAAAGGTGTTCGTTATGTCGATGAATATGTGGCAATGAAAGAAGGTAAACGGGCTTAATTGCTCATAAGGATAGGAGACGTTTCAAAGTGGCAGTAAAACGTTATGAAAACAATGCAGCAATACGTCGTGCAAGGCGTGTACGCTCAAAAGTAAAGGCTTCTGGTCGTTTACGTATTAGCATTTACCGTTCTTCACGGAATATTTATGCTCAAATTATTGATGATGCTAAAGGTGAAACTTTGGTCTCAGCATCTAGCTTGGATAAAGGCRTCGACAATGGCGGCGGGCGCAGTGGCGCAGAAGCAGTTGGCACGTTGTTGGCTGAAAGAGCTGTGAAAAAGAAATTAGAGAATTTAGCTTTTGATCGTGGTTCATAYCCTTACCATGGTCGCGTTCAAGCTTTAGCTGAGGCAGCTCGCGCTGCTGGCTTGAAGTTCTAGGAGATTTAAGAATGATTAATGCAGAAGAACTAGAGCTTACTGAAAAGCTTGTTCACATTAACCGTGTAGCTAAAGTTGTGGCTGGTGGCCGTAGGTTTGGTTTCGCAGCATTGATRNTTGTSGGCGATGGTGATGGGCATGTTGGTTTTGGTTATGCTAAAGCTAAAGAAGTGCCTGAAGCGATTCGCAAAGCCAATGAAATTGCGCGTAAAAACTTGGTGTTTATCCCTCGTAAAGACGGCACGATTTTTTATCAAACAACAGGTAGACAAGATGCATCACGTGTGATGTTGCGCCCTGCAACAGAAGGTACTGGTGTGATTGCTGGTGCGGCTGTTCGCGCAGTGATTGAAGCTGTGGGTATTCGTGATATTTTGACCAAAGCACATGGTTCACGTAATCCAATTAATGTTGTTCGTGCTACATTTAATGGTCTTAAAGGTTTAGAAAGCCCTGAGCAAGTTGCGGTTCGCCGTGGCAAAGCTTCTTAAGTCAGAGGAAAAATATAATGGCTAAGAAAACATTTAAAATTCGTCAGATTAAAAGTGGTATTGGTTACCCTAAAGATCAAAATGCAACGCTGCGTGGCCTAGGCTTTCGCCGTATGCAACAAGTTGTTGAACTTGAAGACACGCCTGCAACACGCGGTATGGTCAACAAGGTTCGTCACCTCATCGTGCTAGTAGCCGACGAGTCTAAGTAATTCTTCGGAGACGACAATGAAATTAAATAATATTCAAGCAAATGCAGGAGAACGCCGCAATCGTAAACGTTTGGGGTGCGGCATTGGCACAGGACATGGAAAAACAGGCGGACGTGGTCATAAGGGTCAAAAGTCTCGTTCTGGTGGTGGCGTAATGCGTGGTTTTGAAGGTGGTCAAATGTCTTTGATTCGTCGCTTGCCTAAGCGTGGTTTYACWCCGCTTTCRCGYAAYACGTAYCAAYTGGTTAAYATTGSTCAATTGGCTTCTTTTGAAGCTGGAACGAMAGTAGATGCAGCAGCATTGTATGCCGCAGGTCTAGTGCGTAATGCAGTTGACCCTATCAAGTTATTGGCATCGGGTGATTGTGATAAAGCAATGACTGTATCGGTTGCAAAAGCTTCACCTTCAGCGACGAAAAAAATCGAAGCTGCTGGTGGATCCGTAGCAGTTTCGGCGTAATTTTATGCAGCAACCGCAACTGGGTGGACTTGCCAATATTGGTAAGTCTGGAGAGCTAAAGCAGCGTATTTTATTTGTACTTATGATGCTTGTGGTGTATCGCATTGGTGCGCACATCCCAGTTCCTGGCATTGATTCGCAAGTTTTAGCTCAATWTTTTGACCAAACATCCAACTCTTTATTGGGGCTGGTTGATATGTTTTCAGGTGGCGCGTTATCACGTTTAACGGTCTTTGCACTTGGTATTATGCCTTATATTTCTGCGGCAATTATCATGCAATTGTTGCAGGTGGTCTCACCCAAGCTTGAGCAGCTCAAGAAAGAAGGTGAAGCAGGCCGCCGTAAGATTACGCAATACACACGTTACGGCACAGTTTTCCTTGCTGTTTTTCAGGCTATTGGTATGTCGATTGGTTTGGAGTCATTCTCTGTTGGTGGTCGCCCTGTGGTGATTGAAGCAGGATTTGATTTCAGATTGATTACGGTCATTACGCTTGTTTCAGGCACGATTTTCTTGATGTGGATTGGTGAGCGGATTACAGAGCGTGGTATTGGCAACGGTATATCTTTGATTATCTTTGCAGGTATTGTGGCTGGTTTGCCAAGTGCCATTGGCGGCACATTAGAATTGGCACGAACGGGTGAATACACAGCACTCGGTGTTTTGGCTTTATTGGTGATGTTATTGATTGTGACCTACGCAGTGGTTTGGTTTGAACGAGCGCAACGTCGTATTCCTGTTCAATATGCCAAGCGCCAAGTCGGTAATAAAATGTTTGGTGGACAATCTTCATTTTTGCCTTTGAAATTAAATACAGCGGGTGTGATTCCGCCTATTTTTGCATCAAGTTTGATTTTATTRCCTGCAACATTTGGGCAGTTTACCAAAGATTCACCAGGGTTTGAGTGGATTGGTGATATTGCAGCCATGATGGCGCCTGGGCAATGGTTATATTTGGTTACATTTAGTTTCTTGGTTGCTTTCTTTTGCTTCTTTTACACGGCAATTGTGTTCAACCCCAAAGATACTGCTGATAATTTGAAAAAAGCGGGCGGTTTTATTCCGGGTATTCGCCCAGGTCAAAACACCGCCAAGTATATTGATTCAGTGCTGACGCGTATTACAGTGGTTGGTGCTATCTATGTAACATTGGTTTGCTTGTTGCCTGAAGCATTAATCAGTATTTATGGGGTTCCGTTCTACTTTGGTGGTACAAGTCTGTTGATTATTGTGGTTGTAACGATGGATACAATGACACAAATTCAGTCTCATTTGATGAGTAGTCAATATGATAGCTTGATGAAACAGGCGAAGTTGAAACGCCGTTGATGAATATTATTTTGTTTGGACCGCCAGGTGTAGGTAAAGGGACACAAGGTGTGAAGCTTTCTTCAGCATTTGGTATTGTTCACTTGGCAATGGGCGACTTGCTTAGGGCAGCAGTTGCTGCTCAGACGGAGCTTGGATTAAAGGCGAAAGCCTTCATGGATGCTGGAAAATTAGTGACGGATGCTTTGGTGATTGGTTTGATTGAAGAGCGAATTGTCTCTGCTGATGCGAAGAATGGCTTCTTGTTAGATGGCTTTCCTCGCAATGTTGCACAAGCAGTGGCTTTGAATGAAATGCTAACCAAACATAACTTGGAACTTGACCATGTTGTCTTCATGGATGCTTCAAAAGAGGCATTGTTGGAAAGGCTTACAGGTCGTTTAACATGTAGTGCTTGCGGTTTTGGATTTCATCGGCATTATTCGCCACCCAAAATTGAGGGGCAATGTGATAAGTGCGGTGGTTCATTGATTCAACGTGCTGATGATACTGAAGAAGTTATCTCGCAACGCTTAGAAGTTTATGCTGAACAAACAGCTCCGTTGCTTGATTTTTATGGCAATGAAGAGATGTTTTGTAAAGTGAAGGCTGAAGCAGGAATGGATGAAGTTTATACTTCTCTGCTGGCAGCGGTGAAAGGATAAGATGGCTAAAGAAGATATTATTGAGATGGCTGGCGAGGTGGTTGAAAAGCTGCCTAACGCAATGTTCAAGGTTAAACTTGAAAACGGTCATGAAGTTTTATGTACAATTTCAGGTAAAATGCGTAAGTATTATATTCGTATTTTGCCAGGCGATAAGGTTAAAGTTGATATTTCACCTTACGACTTGAGTCGCGGTCGCATTAGTTACCGTGAAAAATAACGCAACTTCAGTGTTGCGATTGATGGAGGGCGTACTGTGAAAGTTCGTGCGTCTGTAAAGAAAATGTGTTTGAAGTGTCAGGTAATCCGTCGCAAAGGCGTGGTTCGCATTATTTGTGAGAACCCGCGTCATAAACAGCGTCAGGGTTGATCATGACTGTATTGAAGAAGGTGGCATAAATGGCTCGTATTGCTGGTGTAAACATACCCACACAAAAACGTGTTGTGGTAGCGTTGACTTACATTTTTGGTGTAGGCGCGCCCCGTTCAGCGGAAATTTTAGAAAAGTTGAAAATTGACCCGGATACCCGTGTTAATGCATTGACTGATGCGCAAGTGGACAGTATTCGTAACTTGTTAAATGATGACTACAAAATCGAAGGCGATCTTCGCCGCGAAGTTTTGATGAACATCAAGCGATTAACAGATTTGGGTTGCAACCGTGGTTTACGCCATCGTAACGGTCTACCTGTACGTGGTCAGAAAAGTAAAACAAATGCTCGTACTCGCAAAGGGCCTCGTCGCGCCGTTGCTGGTAAGAAGAAGTAAGGCTGGGTTGAATAATGGCTAAAGTAAAAGTAATCAAGAAGCGCGTTCGTAAGAATATTGCAAACGCTGTAGCTCATATCAAAGCTTCTTTTAACAACACAATCATCACATTTGCTGATGAATCAGGAAACACAATCAGCTGGGCGACCAGTGGTGGTTCAGGATTTAAAGGCTCGCGTAAAAGCACACCATTCGCAGCACAGGTTGCCGCTGAAGAAGCTGCAGTGAAAGCTATGGATCATGGTGTAAAAAACGTGGCAGTTTTAGTAAAAGGACCAGGTTCTGGTCGTGAATCAGCGATGCGCGCAATTGCAGCGGCTGGGTTGAATGTAACATCAATTCGTGATGTGACACCCATTCCACACAATGGCTGTCGTCCGTCGAAACGTCGTCGGGTTTAGGGGTAATATAGAATGGCTCGTTATTTAGAAGCAAAGTGTCGTCTTTGCCGTCGTGAAGGCGAAAAACTTTATCTTAAAGGCGAAAAATGCTACACGGCAAAATGTGCAATGGAAAAAAGACCGTACCCACCTGGCCAACATGGTCAACGTAGATCTCGTCTTACGGACTATGCGCTGCAGTTAAGAGAAAAACAAAAAATAGGCCTATTTACGACGGATAATACGCAGTGGTGGCTGACAATCGATCTAACAAAGTTTGATGGACGTTGGGGCGGTGAAGTGGCAGCAGCAAAATACACAAATTACCTTAATCCAAAAAATGCTGTGGTTTATCTGAATAAGATAAATATGGGAAAACTGTTGCAGGCTGGACGATTGCGAAAAATTGCGCCGAATGAACAGCCCGAGGTGCGTGTTGAATTGATTGAGCCGTTTTGGGAACAAGAAAACAATACCGCTGAGCGAATAGATCTA
>NVSF01000043.1 GCA_002401135.1 Zetaproteobacteria bacterium | reverse complement strand
TTGAAGCTTTGGGCTCAGMAKTKKKAWKWGWWAAAGTATCAGTTGTTGCTTTTTCAGAGGGTAATCCTCTGCAGAAGTTGCAACAAATTTGTGTTTGGCAGCAAAGGCTTGCGCTTTTGTTGGGTAGACAATAAGGAAAACAAGGTAAGAAATGGCTAATAAACGCGTACTTGATTTGGCAAAAGATTTGGGTGTGACTGCAGAAGATGTGCAGCGCGCAGCATCAAACTGTGGGGTGGCGGCATCGGGCCCAGCCAGTAGCCTAGACAGTAGTGATGTTACTAAGGTAACATCAGAGCTGAAGGCACAAAGTGCTAAAACAGGCAGTAAAACTTTAACCTTGGGTAAATCTTTATCCCTTGGTGGTGGTCGCGCGCCGAGTGATAGTAGCCGTCATTCGGTTGAAGTTACCAAGCGCCGTCGTCGGGGGCGTGTGGTCTCACCACCTGTTGTGAAACCTGTTGAAAAAGTTGTTGTACAGAAAGTTGAAGCAGTTGTAGAGAAACCTGTTGAAAAAGTTATTGTACAGAAAGTGGAAGCTGAAAAAGCACCAGTAGCCAAGAAAGAACCAGTAGCCAAGAAAGCACCTGCGAAAGCAAATTTGTCTCCTGCGCAGATGGCGGCACAAAAAATTGAAGCAAATAAAGTTGAAAAATCAGCAGAGCAGGCGAAGCAACGCCAGCAGCGTCAAGAGCGCCGTGCGACACAAGTGCAACACACTGTGAAGCAACCAAGAAGACAAGGTGGCGACCATAGAAATGAAAGCTTGCCTACACGTGCGCCGAAACCAGCGCAACACAATCGTTCGGCGAGACCAAAACAAGGCGGTCCACGCACAACGATACGCACGGGTTTAACGCCTGCGCAAATTGCAGCAAGAAAAGCGCCGCGTTCATCCATCAAACAAATTGAAGAGAAGATTACCAAAGAACGCAGACAGCAGCGTCAAAATCGTCCGCAAGGCAATCGTCCCAATAATCGCCCAGGTGGTAATACAACACCAGGTGCAGGTGTGCGCCGTCCCCCATCGGTGGCAGTTGCCCCATCGGATCAAATTGCAGCCCCAACTGGGCAGAAGCGTAGAGGCCCACAGCCTGGTCAGCGCTTTCAAAAGCGTAGGTTAACACCTGCTGAGAAGGCTGCCCGCAGAGATTATTCATCCAAGCGCCATGCGTCTTTAACACCTGAGCAAGAAGAACGAATGGCACGTCTAGCCAAAGGCGGTCGCCGAGGCAAAGATGCTGTAACCAAAGATGATGAAGCATTTGTAGTACGTGATGTTGAAGTCATGGATGGTATGGTKGTTTTGGATTTAGCAGCCAAAATGGCAGTGAAGTCAGTAGATTTAGTGAAAAAGCTGTTTGAAATGGGTCAAATGATTTCAGTCAATGAAAGTATTGATGCAGATACWGCGATGTTGATTGTTGAAGARTTTGGRCAYAAACCAAARCTTATYAATGAAGCWGCRGTTGAAGATGTGTTGATTGCAGAAGTWGAASAAGATGAAGAKGYGTTGTCWCCYCGTCCRCCTGTTGTTGTGGTKATGGGTCATGTGGATCAYGGTAAAACATCGATTCTTGATKCYTTRCGYAAAGCACATGTTGCTGAAGGTGAAGCAGGCGGCATCACCCAACATATTGGTGCCTACATGGTGAAATTGGATAGCGGTGAACGTGTTGTTTTCGTAGATACGCCTGGTCATGAAGCATTTACAGGGCTTCGCGCTCGTGGTGCAAAATTAACAGATGTGGCTGTGCTGGTAGTGGCTGCTGATGACGGTGTGATGCCGCAAACGGTTGAAGCCTTGAATCATGCACGCTCTGCGGGTGTGCCCATCATTGTAGCTGTAAATAAAATGGATAAAGAAGGTGCTGACCCTGAAATGGTTAAACGCCAATTGGCTGAACATAATGTTGTGCCTGAAGATTGGGGTGGCGACACGATTTTTGTGAATGTTTCGGCGCATACAGGCGAAGGTTTGGAAGATTTGCTTGAAATGCTTGCCTTACAAACTGAAATTCTTGAATTACGGGCTAACCCTGACCGTATTGGTCGTGGTGTGGTGATTGAATCGCGTCTGGATAAAGGTCGTGGTCCTGTGGCAACTGTGTTGGTTCAAAATGGCACGTTCAAAAAAGGTGATACCGTTGTTGTAGGTTCAGTGATGGGTAAAATTCGCGCTATTGTAGACGAAAATGCTGTGCAACATAAAACAGCAGGGCCTTCGATTCCGTTTGAATTGATTGGCTTGAAAGAAGTGCCTGAAGCTGGTCTTGAAATTGTGGCTGTTGAAAATGAACGCCAAGCCAAAGACATTGTGAGTTATCGTAGAGAAAAAGTGCGTCAACAAGGTGTGAGCAGTGACAAACGTGCAACCCTTGATGAGTTATTTGCTGTGATTGAGAGTGGTATTGCTGAAGTTCCGGTGTTGATTAAAGGTGATGTGACGGGCTCTGTTGAAGCGATGGCAGAATCTCTGGTCAAAGCAGGCACGGATGACGTGAAAGTGAAAGTGATTCACAAGGGTATTGGTGGCATTACTGAATCTGATATTATGCTTGCCTCAGCATCGAATGCTATTGTGATTGGCTTTAACGTTCGCCCTGAAACCAAAGCGAAGAAACTGGCTGCCGATGAAGGTGTTGATGTTAGGTTCTACAAAGTGATTTATGATGCTATTGATGAAGTGAAACTTGCGATGGCGGGTAAACTTTCACCTGATGAAGTAGAGAAAGTTACAGGTTCGGCAGAAGTTCGGGAAGTCTTTATAGCACCAAAAATTGGTGCAATCGCAGGTTCTTATGTTACAGATGGTTTTGTAACGCGTGGCTCCAAAGTTCGCGTGCTTCGTGATGGTGCGGTGATTCACGACGGAACATTGGCTTCATTGCGTCGCTTTAAAGATGATGTGAAAGAAGTGAAAACTGGCTATGAATGTGGTATTGGCGTTGAGAGTTTCGATGATGTGAAAGAAGGGGATACCTTTGAATTTTACGTGATTGAGGAAGTCGCGGCAACTTTATAACCATTATGAAAAAAGATAAATCGCCTGCTTTGAGTCGCTTTCAAACGGATTTCCACCGTTTGTTAACAACATTGCTGCAACGTGATATTGATGACCCTATGTTGTTGGGTATCAGTTTAACACGTTTGGATTTAACAGATGCACGTGGACATGCTATTGCTTATGTACACAGTATTGTGCCTGTTGATGAGCAAGAGTGTGTGAAACGACTCAACAAGTTAAAACCACACTTGATACACCAGTTGCGCAGGGCAATGCCGAAAAAACGCTTGCCTGAATTGGTGTTTCGTTGGGATGATGCGTTGGACAAAGCACACGGTGTAATGGATACCATGGATAAGCTGCGTTCATGATTTTATTTCCACAAGAAAAATGGCAGCCCATTGTTGAGCAATTGAAAAGTGCCAAACATGTAATGCTGACAACGCATTGCAACTCTGATGCCGATGGCATTGGTTCAGAGCTTGCACTGTTTCATACCTTGCAAGATATGGGTATTAAAGTCTCGATGTTGAATCGAGATGTTGTGCCGCGAATTTGTAAATACCTGCCCAGCTCTGATTTAATCCAAGTGGCTGAGAATCCTGATGTAAGCACAGTGGATACGATTGTAGCATTGGATGCTGGAGCGAAATCAAGGTTGGGTTTTCCAGATTCTTTATTTGCAGGGAAAATACTGATTAATATCGACCACCATGCCAGCAACCCATTGTATGGTGATTTGAATATGGTGAATGCGGACTATTGCGCAACGGGTGCAATGATGTTTGACCTTATTCAGCACTTGGGACAAAGCTTGTCCAAGACCAGTGCAACGTCGATTTATGCTGCGATTTTAACGGACACAGCAAGCTTTCAACTCGATAGAGTGAATGCAGATGTGCATCGCATGACTGCGGARCTGATTGAAGCAGGTGCTAAGCCTGAAGAAGCAGCCGATGCCATTTATAATAGCCAACCTTTGGCAAGACTTTCTTTACTCACCTTAGCTTTGCAAACATTATCTATCCAACATGATGGGCGTTCGGCGTGGATGCATGTCACCCAAGCTATGCAGGATGAAACGGGTGCAAACAATGAAGATAGTGAAGGTTTCATTGATGTTAGCCGCAGTGTCGATGGTGTTGAAGTTGTGGTGTTTATCCGACCTGAAAAGAACAATCGGTGGAAGGTGAGTTTCCGTGGTAAGTCAGGCAAAGATGTTGGTGCAGTTGCAGTAAAATTAGGCGGTGGTGGGCATAAATATGCTTCAGGCTGTGCAGTGTCTGGAAGCCTTGAAGACGTTTATGCCAAAGTSGAAGCTGTTGTGGGTGATGTTTTNAAAGCATGAGTAAATCAGCGCACCCTTGCGGTGTACTATTCTTGGACAAACCCAAAGGTTGGACCTCTCGAAAAGCAGTGAATCATGTGATTCATATGTTTGCCAAGCCCGAACAAAAAAACAGAAAACAACGCCCTAAAGCAGGGCATACAGGCACACTTGACCCGCTTGCCACAGGCATGTTGCCTATCTTGTTGGGTGATGCTACTCGCTTCACATCTATGGGTCTAAACGCTGAAAAAAGTTATGAAGTAAGCTTTGATTTATCCTTTCAAACCGACACGCTTGACCTCGAAGGTGAAGTGTTGGTGCGTTTTGAAAATGTAAACGTAACCCAAGCTCAAGTCGAAGAAACCATTGCTTTATTTATCGGTAAAATTCAACAAATCCCCCCTGTGTATTCAGCAATTCGCGTGGATGGTCAGCGTGCGCATAAAATGGCAAGGCAGGGTGAAGATGTGGTGATGAAAGCACGGGAAGTTGAAATCAAGAATATCACTTTGTTATCCGTTGCTGGAAGTGTTGTCACATTGCGCGTTGACTGCACCAAGGGAACATATATTCGCTCTTTGGCGCGTGATATTGGCGCAAAATTGGGTTTGGGTGGTTGTGTGACAGCGCTTCGTCGCACAAGTACAGGTGGTTGGCCAGCGGAAATGATGGTGAGTATTGAAGAACTGGAAGAAAAGAAAGAAAGCTGTATTCTCCCGTTGCAAATGTGGTTGCGTGATTTGACGGATGTGTCATTGGATAAACGCGATGCTAAGCGCTTTGTGCAGGGGCAACGGTTGCCGATGACATATGATGTTCAAAGTGATGTTTTGTGTTGCGTTACGCATGATGATTGGGTTTTGGGCACAGCCACGTTTGACCCAAATAAACGCGTGTTGCAACCTGAGCGTGTGTTGCCAACCGCACAGGAGCTATTGAAATGAATACAAAAAGTTTAGTGGTTGGTTTTATCGTTGGTATTGCTTTAGGCGCTTTAGCTATGAATGCAATACAGCAACAATGCACGAGCCCAAAAGCAGAAAAAATAGAAACAAAAGAAACGAAGGAGAAAATAATGAGTGAAAGTAACATTGTGAAAGTAGAGTTGGAATCAGGWGTGGTAACGATTGAGTTGTATCCTGATGTTGCACCCGAAACTGTAAAAAGCTTTAAGACATTAATCAACAAGGGCTTTTATGATGGTTTAACTTTTCACCGCGTGATTCCTGGTTTCATGGCACAAGGTGGAGACCCTGAAGGTACAGGTATGGGCGGCCCTGGTTTCAACTTGAAAGCTGAATTTAATGATAAAAAACATGTGCGTGGCACTTTGGCTATGGCGCGTTCGGGCGACCCTGATTCAGCAGGCAGCCAATTCTACATTTGTTTTGGTCCGCAGCCGCATTTGGACGGACAATATACTATTTTCGGGCAAGTAACCGATGGTATGGAACTGAYTRWTKRMTTRWAAWWTGRWAKTSWTWTSAAWWRSMTRACRWYTGWKRWARMYRRRGAWTAAAYCRTGACAGAACAAGAMATKTTAMRMATGTATGAAGATGCWGGCGCAYTWYTKAAYGSDSACYWTSYGCWYNCRAKTGGACAGCATTCTGCTAGGTATCTTCAATCCGCTTTGGTATTGATGCACATGGATAATGCAACGGCTTTGGCTTCTGAATTGATTAAAACCATTGATGCAGATGATTATGATATGGTTGTTTCACCTGCAATTGGTGGACTTGTGATTGGGCAAGAAGTGGCAAGGCAATTGAATAAACCATTTATTTTCACGGAACGCAAAGAAGGTGAAATGCAAATGCGCCGTGGTTTTTCTATCCCTGATGGCGCTAAGCTTTTGGTGGTTGAAGATGTGATTACCACGGGTGGTTCAGTGCGCGAATGTATTGCTGTGGTTCGTGAATATGGCGGCAAGCCTACAACAATATTGGCAGTTGTGGATAGAGCGCCCGACCAACAAGGTCGCTTTGATATTCCGCATCACACCGTCATTCATTTGGATGTTGAAACATTTGATACGGCAAYATGTCCGATGTGTAAAGAAGGCACGCCTGCCATTAAGCCTGGCAGCAGAGGCAATGCATAATGTCGAACACTTCAGCAACTCAGCCTGTGATTCGTTGCTTTCCTTTTGGCGGGGTAGGTGAGTTTGGCAAAAATATGATGGTGTATGCCGTTAATGATGAAGCCATTATTGTTGATATAGGTTTAGGTTTTCCTGATGCGGGGCAACACGGCATCAACATTACCATTCCAGACATTACAGCATTGGAAGGCTTGGGTTTGAAGATTCATGGTATTGTGCTTACCCATGGTCATGAAGATCATATTGGTGGGCTACCTTTTATTTTACCCAAGTTGAAGCTTCCTGTGTGGGGAACACCCATCACGCTTGCYTTGGTCAAACATAAAATGGCTGAAACAAGTTATAAACCTGAGCTGCACCACTTGCCCGAAGATGGCACGCTTACCCAAGTTGGGTCATTTCAAGTTGAAGCGATTCCTGTGACCCATTCGATTATGGATGCAGTCTCGATTGCGATTCACACACCGTTGGGTGCGATTATCCACACGGGTGATTTTAAATTTGACCCTTCACCGTTGGACGGACGCGCAACGGAGCTACATCGCTTTGCCAAGCTTGGCGATGATGGGGTGTTGTTATTGTGTTCGGATTCAACCAATTCGCCGCGTAGTGGTTCAAGCGCAAGTGAATCAAGCGTAGGTGCGCCGCTGAAGCAAGCGATTTCGCAATGTTCGGGCAAGGTGATTGTTTCGACTTTTTCATCCAATATGTTCCGCATCCAACAAATTATTGATGCCGCGTTATCGTGCGGGCGAAAGGTTTCTTTTGCAGGGCGTAGCTTGCAAAAAAATGTAGAAATTAGCAAATTGATGGGTCGCTTAAATTTACCTGACAACCAAACAGTTGATATCAAACAAACCGAAGGCATTCCTGACAACGAATTGTTGATTGTGGCAACAGGTTCACAAGGCGAGTGGCGCGCAGCATTATCKCGTATTGCACAAGATAAGTTCCCAAAACTTCACTTGGGTGTGGGTGATTTGGTGATTTTTTCATCCTCTTCAATTCCAGGTAATGAACGTTTGATTGCGGGATTGTTTAATCACATTTACCGCCGTGGTGCGCGCATTCTTCATGCAGGACAAGCGCATTTGCATGTGTCTGGTCATGCCAATGCACATGAGCTAAAAACCATGATTCAATTGACACGCCCTAAATATATGTACCCCGTACACGGTGAATACCGCAATTTGGTGGAGCATCAACATTTGGCAGTCGCCACCAATGTCCCCTTTGAAAACACAATTATTTCTGAAAATGGACACAGTGTTGTGGTCACTGAAGATGGTATCCAACACGGCCCTGATTTTCACACAGGTGCGGTGTTCGTAGATGACTCGGGCAGAGATGAGTTGGATTATACTGTGCTTAAAGATAGACGCTCACTTGCTGATGATGGTATTATTACTGCGGTGGTGTTGATTGATCAGCATAGTGGACGAGTTATTGGCGACCCCGAGCTTTTGACACGTGGTGTATTGAATGATGAAGTGTCCGAAGATACTTTTGAGGAAGCAGCATCAAGTTTGCGCGCACATTTGGAAACATTAAGTCAAGAAACTATGGCTGATATGGACGCAGCCAAAGAAGAAGTGCGTTTATTTGTGCGCCGCTGGTGTAAAAAACGTTTACGTCGTCGCCCGATGGTTTTGACGACTATTTTGGAGGTTTAAAGCTTGAGTTTGGATGTGCTAAACCCTAAAAGCATGTGGCGCGAATCGCTGGCTTTATTGTGGCTGGCGGTGGTGGTGATGTTTGCACTTTCGATACTTAGCTATTCGGCTGAAGACCCTTCAATCAATAACACAACAACCATGATGCCTGAAAATATGATGGGTGTGGTTGGTGCATATGTTTCTGACATTTTTATTCAACTGTTTGGTTTTGGTTCTTGGCTTTTGGTGGCTCTGGGTGCGTTGATGGCATACCGCATTGCTTTTGACAAACGCCCATTTTTAGGTGATTGGACAGCATTGTTTTGGTTGCCTTTTATGTTGGCAATTTCTTCGTTATTGGCTTCATATTGGGGTGATACCCATGCGCCCGCAGGCGCAGGTGGAGCATTGGGTTATTTGTTTGCTCAAAGCCTAACCAGCACCTTGTATGAAGTTGGACGGGATTTGATACTGGTGACTATGTTGCTCAGTAGTTTTGTGGTGGCATCGCATGTTTCATTGATTATGCTGCTTAAACGCATCGGTCAAGGTGTGCTGTGGCTGGTGATGTATGGCATAACACTGATGCAATCTCTCAAAGGTAAAGTGGCGAKACAAGTGAAAGAAAAACAAGTGCGTGTTGAAGCGCGTGAAGCGCGTGKTGAAGWWWWARAGWWKSRTCCTGTACACATCCAAAAATCAGAGCCTAAAATTATTCAACCTGAAAAAGTAGAAATTGCAGAGCGTGTAAAAATCGAAGAGCACCAACCTTCATTGGACTTGGGCAAACCTGACGGCGAGTTTGAACTGCCACCGCTTAAGATATTTAAAGAACACCAAGGTACAATGAAGACTTACGGCGAAGATGTGTTGCAAGCTATGTCGCGTATGCTTGAAAAGAAACTCTTGGATTACCGCATTGAAGGTCAGGTCTCAGCAGTGAAACCAGGGCCTGTGGTGATTCAGTTTGAGTTTGAGTTGGCTGCGGGCACAAAAGTATCCAAAGTGGTCGCCCTTCAAGACGATTTAGCGCGTTCCATGGCTGCAAGCAGCATTCGAGTGGCAGGCAATATTCCAGGTAAAAATGCCATTGGTATTGAGCTGCCCAATGAAGAACGCGAAATGGTGTTTATGCGCCAAGTGCTTTCAAGTAAAGAATTTGCGGATAAGAAACATATTTTACCCATGGCTTTGGGTGTGGATATTGCAGGGCAACCTGTGGTTGCAGATTTGGCGAAGATGCCCCATTTATTGGTAGCAGGAACAACGGGTTCAGGTAAATCAGTGTCGGTCAATACCATGATTTGCTCACTTGTGATGAAGTATACACCTAAAGATTTGCGTTTGATTATGGTTGATCCCAAGATGTTGGRATTATCCATGTATGATGACATTCCACACTTGCTTGTGCCTGTGGTGACCAACCCGAATAAGGCTGCCAAAGCATTGGCTTGGGCAGTRTATGAAATGGAGCGGCGTTACCGTTTAATGTCGGAAACACGGGWGCGTAATATTGCTGGTTTTAATAAACTTGCAGCGAAAAACAAGAAAGATGGCGTGGAAGGTGAAACGGCTGAACATATGCCTTTTATTGTGGTTCTCATTGATGAGTTGGCTGATTTGATGATGGTGGCAGGTAAAGATGTTGAACAATCCATTTGCCGCTTGGCGCAAAAGGCAAGGGCTGCGGGTTYRCWSMWKAWKWWGRSAMYWSWMMRGYCMWRTRKRGMKKWKWTTACANRMTYKWTTWWWRSCRWYTKRYMCRRTCRTTKSGMWWTTMASKTSWSYKCTAAAATTGACTCACGCACCATTTTAGACCAAATGGGTGCAGAGCAACTTCTTGGTCATGGTGATGCTTTATTTTCAAATTTAGGTAGGGATGTTCATCGGGTTCATGGTGCATTTGTAGACGACCAAGAAGTCATGGATATGGTAGAACATTTGAAGAAGCAAGGTGAGCCTGACTACCGCATGGAAGTGTTTAGCACATCACTAGACGGCGAAGCTTCAGATAGCGATGACTTGGGTGATGAAAAAGATGAAAAATACAATGATGCTGCTGATTTAATCGCTGAGAARGGTAAATGTTCTGTATCTATGGTGCAGCGTTATTTGCGCATTGGTTATAATCGGGCAAGYCGTATTGTTGAACAAATGGAACGTGATGGTTTGGTGACACCTCCGGGTGCTGGTGGTGTTCGCCAAGTATTATCACGCTCAGCAGAGGATGCAGGTCACATTGATTAAATTAATTRCTACATTACTACTACTATTCAGTTTTTCAGGATTTTTACAGGCAGGTGACACGGGTGTTTCTCCAAGTTCCAGCCTAGGTAAAGCATTGTCAGGTATGGCGAGCTTTGATGGTTTTTCAACACCATTCAAACAAGTTCTAAGTTATGCMGAAGGCGGTGAGCGGGTCTAYTCGGGTGAGYTAGCAGTKCTTCGCCCTGGCAAGTTTAGCTGGCGTTATATCAAGCCTTTTGAGCAGTTATATGTKAGTAATGGTGATGSTATTTGGTTGTATGAGCCTGATTTATTSCAAGCACAAAAGCTGCAAGATTTGGGTGAGTTAGACCCTGTGGTGATGCAGCTTTTGGATGGTCGTATTGGCTTGGCGGATGTTGAAGTGTTGGCACAATATGCAGAAGAAGGCGTGGATGTTTGGCAGGTGAAGTTGGGAAAAGCTGAAAAATCGGTTGAAGTATGGCTTGGTGTGCTAGGCAATCAATTAAGCTGGATTGAAAGCCGTGATGTGCTTGCCAACACCAATCGTTTGTATTTGTTGGATGTTGACACCAGTAAACCTGACCCCGAACAATTTGAATTTACTGCACCTGAAGGTGTGGATGTTATTGGAGCATTTTAAGTGTTGTTACTTTCTAAATTAATAAAAAAACCATGGCTATTTCCTTTGTTGGCAAGCTGTTTGTTAGTATCAACGACCCATGCGGCAACCTTTGTGAATTCAGACATTACACCCACAGCCGCAGGTGCTGCCAATGCGGTGGTTACAGGTTCTGGGCATTTAACGGATGCTTTTTACAACCCTTCAGCATTAGCATGGCAGGAAGGTGTGCAAGCCATGTTTGTCAACCAAACGCGCTATCGCAATAGCAGTGTTGATGTGGCTGGCGTGGGTTATGATGGTAAAACAAAACCCAGCCTTGCGGATGCTTTTGCGATTTCATGGGTATTAATTCTAAGTACAACGGCTGCTTTTGGGTTTGATAATTCTCAAATGGCTTCCTTTTACTTATCAAATGATGAGTGGGAGAAAGGTGAGGAACTGACACTCTTTGATATGAATGAACCGGGTGCGCCGGAGATCAGAATGATGAAGGAAACAGTAATAGGGGAGACCCTCGTTGGCGAGGGAGATAAATTGTTGTACGTCTTTGATTTCCTGAATATTTGGACATTCAATGTTGAATTAAT
>NVSF01000042.1 GCA_002401135.1 Zetaproteobacteria bacterium | reverse complement strand
AATTGTCTTTATCTCTTCATCTCTCATTTCTACCAGCATCTCCTTAGCATGGCAGATTCAACTTATTTCAGACGCATTCTGTATTGGAAAAGGCTACCATTTGACAAGCCTGTGGTTATACTATCAGATAAGCCAATGGGTTGAGGGCAAAAATCCTTGTTTTCCTTTAATATGCAATATCAAGGAAAACTATACCGTATATAGGGGGGGGGTAATACATGGACAATCAAGTACACGAATTACCTAGTTAGCTTTCAATACCGTATGCTGAAAAAACAAATATAAGGAAGAAGTAATGTCAAACATAGCAGAACTAAAAGATAAAATTAATACAAAAACCATGAATTTTGTGCTACTAACAATAGTAACAATGGGTATATATCCTATTTTGTGGCTTTATAAAAACCAAGGAATTATGGATAAAATCACAAAAGTCGCTACGGTAGATAGTACCTTCATTATTTGGATAGCTGTTTGCATAGGGCTTAGCACTGCTTTTACTGGCACTGGAGAAGAGTCCATGGATATATTGAGTGGAGTACTGATTATTGTATCATGGGTTTTATATATTATTTGGGCATTTAAAGCAAAAAAAGCACTTCAGGAGTATGCTCTAAATGAGCATAAGATTGATTTAAGAATGAATGGATTTTATACATTTATATTCACATATTTCTACATAAACTATTGCATTAATGATCTGCCAGAAGAAGAGAGAAAATATAAGGTATTAAGTGGGCAGAGTGATAATTAAAAAGCTAACCAAAAATTCGAGAGGGCCGAGCTTACGCTCGCCCCTCAATTAGGTCGTCAGGAAGGAACCCTTTTAAACAATAATGTCTTCAAGCTTATGAACAAACCATTGCTAAAAAGTCCATTCTATCCACCCCGAAGAACATCTGATTTCGTGGTTTATCGTGCAACACAAAGGTAGGCACACCAAACGCCCCTGCTTTGAGGGCTTGCTGTGTATTGTCATCCAAGGCGGCTTTGCTGTCGCTTGTGGCTAAGTCTCGCCAAGCTTCTGGCAGTTGTTTGAGCTTAAAGACTTCATCCAGCCAATCATCACCTTTCACATTCACATCACCTGCCCAAACCGCTTCAAACACCGCTTTGCAAAACACCTTTCTATCATCAACTTCCAACGCCATCGCAATATACATGGCGGGTCGGCTATCAAATGTGCCTGGGCGAATCATTTTGAAGGGTACATCCAAATACGCAGCCCAGCGTTTCAAATCTCGCAATGAATACAGTGCTTTGTTTTTAATCAATGCAGGCGGTGTATTGCCTGAAAGCTTGATGAGTTTGGGTAAGTTTACAGCCACCCAATTCACTTGCATATCATGCTCTGCTTCAAACTTATCCATCTGCGTCACCGCAAAATAAGTATAGGGGCTGATAAAATCGAAATAAAAATCAATGGTTTTCATAGGGCTACACCCCAAAGAAGTACACGCTGCGTTGCTTGTCGTTCATTTGAAATCATCAAACTTCTCTCCTCGCGCCTTGANTTGAACCTTCTTTGGCATRGCAGCGCAGTAGCTTAAACAAAAGCTAACTTACAGGATAAGTATAAACCCGCCAATCACTTTTATTCGWATCCAAGCTATCATACAAGGCTTGRGCTTGCGTATTATCAGGGGCAGTCAGCCATTGTAAGCGAGCTGCACCATGTTCCTTTGCGTATGCTCGGCAATGCTCAACAAGCTTGCGCCCTATGCCTTGCCCGCGAAAATCAGGTACGGTGTATAAATCATTGAGCACGGCAACTTTTGCGGTAATGCTGGAGACAAACGAGAAATAAACCGTAGCAAATGCAACGGCTTGACCATCTTGGCGATAAAGGAATAGGCAACCTCTTTCACTGTCTTCACCAAATTGGCTGAAAAGGCTTTATTGTTCGCATCATCAATGTTTTGCACATGATAAAATGCCATGTATGCCCGCATCAATGGCAAAAGTTCATCGAAATTCTTTGAAGAAACGGCTTCAATCATTAGAAATCTCCTACACTTTTAAACAAACGTCATACCCAACTTGATTGGGTATCCAGAAAGCCCTTGCTTCTTAATGGATTCCGCATCAAGTGCGGAATGACGATAGGAAGTGAAAAAGGCTTTTCATGGAATAGCTTCTTAGATTTGCTCCCTTGTTTTATGAAACTCAATCTCAGGGTGCTGCTCTTCGGTGTAGCTTAATTTCCAAGCCGATGGCGCAAGGTATGTGAGGAAACCATCACCATCTTCTGCCAAGTTGGCATCATAGGTTTTCTTGAATGCAGCAAGCTTTTTCTCATCATCACATGTCACCCAACGTGCCACCTGAAAATCAGTGCCTACATAATCTGCATCCACTTTGTATTCGGATTTTAGACGAGCAACAGTCACTTCAAACTGAAGCACACCGACAGCACCCAAAATGTAATCACCACCCAAGAACGTGCGGAAGACTTGCACTGCACCCTCTTCGGACAACTGAATCAAACCTTTGTGCAATTGCTTGCGTTTAAGCGGGTCATTCAAACGAATACGGCGAAACATTTCAGGTGCAAAGTTGGGCACACCTGTAAATTTAAGCGGCTCTTTGGTCGTAAAGGTGTCACCAATACGAATCGTGCCATGGTTGTGAATGCCGATAATGTCACCCGCATAAGCTTCTTCCACATGCGCCCTATCTTGCGCCATGAAAATGGTCGCATTGGGGATTTTAATGTCTTTACCCAGCCTATGATGACGAACCGACATACCTTTGCTGTATTTACCTGAACACAAGCGGAARAATGCGATTCTATCGCGATGYTGTGGRTCCATATTGGCTTGAATTTTAAAACAGAATGCAGAAAAGTCTTTTTCGGTAGGTTCAACCACGCGCTCCACAGCGGCTCTGGGTTGCGGGTGCGGTGAGAACTCAACAAAAGCATCCAACAACTCGCGTACACCAAAGTTATTAATCGCAGAACCAAAAAACACAGGCGTTTGACTTCCCTTTAAGAACTCTTCCAAATCAAAGGGGTTGGCTGCACCTTCAAGTAACTCGATTTCTTCTCTTAATTCATCGGCTTGGCTACCCAACAATTCATCAAGCTTGGGGTCATCTAAATCATCAATAGCTATAGCATCTGTTATATCGTCCGTGCCTGCTTTAAACAAATGAAGTTGTTTTTTATACAGGTTATAAACGCCCTTAAACGCTTTACCCATACCAATAGGCCAAGAAAGTGGCGCACATTCAATTTGTAGCTTTTCTTCAATATCAGCCAATAAATCAAGTGGCTCAAGCCCTTCCCTATCCAGTTTGTTGATGAAGGTGATGATGGGTGTGTTACGCATACGGCACACYTCCATGAGCTTGAGTGTTTGCCCTTCCACACCTTTACCCGAATCAATGACCATCATGGCGGAATCTACTGCCGTGAGTACGCGATAGGTATCTTCAGAGAAGTCTTGGTGACCAGGCGTGTCGAGCAGGTTGATTTCGTAGTCTTTTCCTGCCACAGCATAATTAAACTTCATCACCGATGAAGCCACGGAAATACCACGTTCTTGCTCGATTTTCATCCAATCGGATGTGGCATGACGGTCGGTTTTACGCGATTTGACTGCACCTGCCATCTGAATGGCACCGCCAAACAACAGCAGCTTCTCAGTTAGCGTGGTTTTACCTGCATCAGGATGCGAAATAATGCCAAATGTGCGGCGCTTCTGGACTTCTTCTTCAAAACTCATGCTTACCTCATCAATCAAAAAGTGGAACTATAACAACTCTATTTTTTTCGGCATGAGTTAATGTGAAGTAAAACTTAATTTAGGCTTTAYCAAGCTTCTTTTCATGTTCTTGAATGACAGGTTGCCGTATTTATTCACAATAAAAAACAACCATAAAGCAATCATAATATAAGCAGCCTCAATGGCCCATGTTGACCACCATGGAAAGGCATCCAAACCAATTTTCCTATGCGTTACCAGTTGAACTTGTTCCACCATCGCCAGCACAAGCAATGCCAAAACAAACGAGCCGCCTTTGCTCGATCGTTTGGCTTGYAAACTCAAAGGAATAGCGAGAAAAAAGAGTACAAGAATTGAAATCGATGGTATCCAACGCTTTTGCCATTCTGAGATGCTACGAGGATGGTCACCTATTTGAACCTGTTGGTATAACTCTTGTGCACTCATATACGCAAAATCAGACTCTGCCTTCATCGTTGTGAACCCATGCTCAAAGACCAGTGGAACTTGTATTAGGTATTCTTCAAATCTTGTTAAGTTAAGTTTATCTTTTCTGCCACTCAATTGGTTTCCATCTTGCAAATGAATAAGCAAGCCAACATCAGATATGCTTATCGTGGCTTGGTTTGCAAAATAAAGGACAGGCGTTTGACGACTATCGCGTTCATCAGAAATCACAACTTTGATATACGTGCCATCATTTTTTTGACCTTCCGAGTAAAAAGTCATGCCCTCAACATCTGAGAATTTCTGGGGTACAAAGCTTGGCAACGCACGCATTGCTGAAAGCTGTGCAACAGTGTTATACATTTGCATTTTACTGGTTGGTATCGTTACCATATTCATCCACAGTAAAAGTAAACTAAGCAACATGCCAACAATCAAAACAGGTCTGAAAATATTAAACAATGAAAGTCCACCAGCGTAAAATGCATCCAGTTCTGAATTGCTTTGCAGGTGTTTCACCAAACGATACAATGCAAAAAAGTAGGCAACAGGAATAACCAACAGCAGTGTGCTTGGAATTAAGCTGGCAAACAATTGTAGGGAGAGTGATAGCGGGACATCATTTTCAATCAGCCTTGGCAACCAAAATAACACTTTTTGTAGCAAAAAAACAGCCGTCACAAGTAATAAAATACCTAGAAAAGGTGTTAACCAGCTTCTAAGAATATACTTTGATAAACAACTGAGTTGGAACATACGTTTACCTAACCCTAAATGTTAAATTTATAGGTTGATACAGTAATGTATATACCWGCTTTAAGCTTTTTTCCACCGTGTACCTTCYGGGCTATCTTCAAGCACAATGCCTTGGGCTAATAATTCATCTCGAATACTATCGGCTTTGGCATAATCCTTGGCTTTTTTCGCTGCATCACGAGCGTGCACCAAGCCATCAATGGTAGATGAGTCCTCTGCATCACCTTGAAACCACACATCAGGTTCGTGATTAAGAATATTCAACATTTGGCTCATGGCTACAAACGCACCTGCCAAAACATTATCATATTGCTTGTTCAAAGCGCGACAGGTTTCAAATAAAATAGCTACAGCTTCTGAAGTGTTAAAGTCATCATTCATGGCATCAACAAAGGCTTGAGGTAGTTCCCCAGCGTCTACACCTACCAGCTTGCGTTTGCTTTCATAAAGTCTATCTAGCCCCGCTTTGGCAACATCCAAGGCAGTATCAGAATAATCCAAGGGTGAGCGGTAATGCGTGCTTAAAATGAACATTCGCAATACTTCAGGGTCATATTTTTCTAAGACTTCAACAATGGTGAAGAAATTACCCAAGGACTTGGACATTTTCTCAGCATTGATATTCACAAACCCATTGTGTAGCCAGTATTTGGCAAACTTCCCACCATTGGCAGCCCGCGCTTGGGCGATTTCATTTTCATGGTGTGGGAATTTTAAATCCATACCTCCACCGTGARTATCAAAGCTATTACCCAAATGTTTACAGCTCATTGCCGAACATTCAATATGCCAACCTGGGCGACCTTTGCCCCAAGGTGAATCCCATGAAGGTTCATCAGGTTTGGCTTGTTTCCAAAGCACAAAATCAAGCGGGTCACGTTTGTGATGGTCAACATCTACCCTGCTTCCTGACTCCAAATCATCAATGTTTTTGCCAGATAACTGTCCATATTCTTCAAACTTGCGCACGGCATACAACAMATCACCAGAATCACACACATAGGCAAAACCTTTCTCAATCAAAGCTTCAATCATAGCAATCATTTCAGGCATATGCGTGGTGGCTCTAGGCTCTAAGGTTGGACGCAAGCAGCCCAACGCATCCATATCTTGATGAAAAGCATCAATCATGGATTGGGTGAGTTCATCAATATCGACATTGGCAAGTTTGGCGCGCTGGATAATTTTATCGTCCACGTCAGTAAAGTTGCGCACATAACTCACATCATAACCCGATGCTTGCAGCCAGCGATAAATGGTATCAAACACCACCATCACACGGGCATGACCCACATGACATTGGTCGTATACGGTCACACCACAGACATACATACCCACTTTTCCAGCATGAAGTGGCTCAAATGTTTCTTTTTGTCTATGCAGTGAGTTGTAAACGTGTAAATYAGTCATCCAATAAATCCAACACATGATTTAAACGCGCTTGCACACCTTCAGCACCCAAAAATACCACCACTTTGCTCATTTCAGGGCCATGTGCTTGCCCTGTAAGCGCAATCCGCAACGGCATAAACAAACCCTTACCCTTAGCACCCGAAGCTTCTTTAAGTGCATTTGTCCAAGCTTTCCAATCGGTGCAGTCCATATCTTGCGCAGTGTTTAGCGCATGTTCAAAAAATGCGCGCCCTGCTACTTCAAGTGTTGCTGTATTTTCATCCGAAATAACCGTGTTGGCATCCCATAAACGTTTAAAGTTCAATACATCTTCAATGCRATTGAGGTTGCCACCCACAATGTCAGCCAAAGCCAAGCATTGCGCATCATCAAGGGATATTCCCTCTTTACGTAACACACTGTTTAACAACGGTGCAATTTCAGATGCAGGTTTGGCATATAAAAACTTCGTATGCCAACGCCACATCGCTTCATTGGACCAGCGCACCGAAGATGTGGATAGGTTTTCAATATCAACATGCGCCAATAAACCTTCAATACTTAACGCATCTTCTGGAATATTCGGATGCCCCAATCGCACCATGGCCTGTTGCAAGGCTTCAGGAAACAAGCCTGATTCGCGTAAATCCGCCACGCTGTGGCTGCCTGTACGTTTGGAAAGCTTTGCCCCATCTTCACCCAATAAAAGCCCATGATGCAAACAAACAGGCGCAGTATAACCCAAGGATTCTAGCATCCACACCTGATAAGCTGAGTTGGTCAAATGGTCATCGCCGCGAAGAACATGGCTAATACCATCCACTGCATCATCAATGGCATTGGGCAGCAAGAAAGTGAATGTAGCATCCGAGCGCACCACCACAGGGTCGTCCAAGTCTTTGCGTAAAAATACCACATTATCACGCAACATGTCAGGCACCGTCACTTCGCCACTATCAGCGTGAACCGCCAAGCGCCAAGTATGGCTTTCCCCTGCATCCAATTTACTTTGACGCTCTTCATTGGATAGCTGGCGACAGCGTCCATTGTAGCGCGGCGGCAAACCACGGGACGTGGCAAGCATCCTATCTAAATTCAATTGACTTTCTGAACAAAAACAAGGGTATGCAAGGTTTTCTTCAGCCAATTTATCAAGGGCTAATTGATGTTGCGCTGCATGTTTGGATTGAAACAAAGGCTCATCATCCCATTGCAAACCCAACCACAACATATCTTCTTTAAGCGCATCAATATATTGGTTTTCCGAGCGGCTTTGGTCGGTATCTTCAAAGCGAAGCAAGAATTTACCACCCATTTTACGAGCAAACATCCAGTTCAACATTGCCGTGCGCACATTGCCCAAATGCATAAGCCCTGTGGGTGATGGAGCAAACCTTGTTACAACATTTGTCATTATTCTTTAACCTCTTGTGCTTTTTCTTTGCGTTCTGGCATGATAATCATGGTTTCATCGGGGTAAACATAACCCAATTCTTGGCGAATCATCAACTCCAGGACATCAGGATCTTCCCGCAAACGAATCACTTCATGCTGCAAACGGCTCTTTTCCGCCTTCAAAGCTTCAATATCCACTTGCAACTGCAACATGCTTTCTTTTTCCTGCTGAAAAACAAAATACCCATGTTTGGAAAACGTTAAGTCCCAAAACATGAGTATAATGATAGTCAAACCAAGACTGTAAAGCAGCCACTTGCGCAGCCGTTTCATGAAAGACTTATTCAGACATTAACCTCTTGAAAATGCAGACATGCCTGCATATTTAGCGCGGCTTCCAAGCTCTTCTTCAATGCGAAGAAGTTGATTGTATTTCGCCATTCTATCCGAACGTGAAGCCGAACCTGTTTTAATCTGACCACAAGATAAAGCCACTGCCAAATCAGCAATGGTTGTATCTTCAGTTTCGCCAGAGCGATGTGACATCATSGAGCGATAACCTGCATCATGTGCCATGGTTACTGCGGCAATCGTTTCCGTTAACGTACCAATTTGATTCACTTTAACCAACAAAGCATTGGCAACATTTGTATCAATACCTTGCTTCAAAATCTCAGGATTGGTCACAAATAAATCATCACCAACCAACTGAACTTTATCACCGATACGCTCGGTTAATAGTTTCCAGCCATCCCAATCATTTTCATCCAAACCATCTTCAACAGATACAATTGGATATTGGTCACATAACTTCTCGATGAAGTCTACCATGGCTTCAGAATCCAGCTTGCGTCCGCCTTCACCATCAAGCACATACATGCCATCTTTATAAAACTCAGATGCAGCCATATCCGTGCAAAGTACAATATCAGAGCCTGCTTTTAAGCCGACTTTTTCAATCGCTTCCAAGATAACAGTGATGCCTTCTTCATTTGAACCAAGGTTGGGCGCAAACCCACCTTCATCACCAACTGCCGTAATATGACCACCTTTTTGCAACACAGATTTCAAGGCATGAAACACTTCCGCACCCATATCCATAGCTTCGGTAAAACTTGAAGCACCTGCTGGTGCAATCATATACTCTTGGAAATCAATGCTGTTATCTGCGTGAGAGCCACCATTAATCACATTCATACATGGCACAGGCATCAACACTGCGCTTTTACCACCAATATGTTCAAACAATGACACTTCATCTTCAGCCGCTTGTGCTTTGGACACTGCCAGAGAGACACCCAAAAGTGCATTCGCACCCAAACGTGCTTTGTTGGGTGTGCCATCCAATTCAATCAAAGTATGGTCTAAACCACGTTGATTTTCCGCATCCAAACCAACCACTGTTTTGGCAATTTCACCATTCACAAAAGCCACTGCCTTGCGTACACCTTTACCACCCAAACGTTTGTCACCATCACGCAGCTCTACAGCTTCACGTTGTCCAGTGGATGCGCCACTTGGCACTGCAGCGCGTCCAAACGCACCTGATTCCAATTTAATATCAACTTCTACAGTTGGGTTACCGCGTGAATCAAAAATTTCACGCCCTTTTACACTTACTATTTTACTCACTTCTTTCTCCTGATCAGCCCCATTGCTGACATCTTACTTTTAATTTTAAACGCTTTTTAACTTTTTACAACTTCATCCAGTCTTTTCAATGTTGTCAAAAGACTTTCCAAATCTGACAAATACACAGAATTAGGGCCATCCGACTTGGCATTGTCAGGGTCGGGATGTACTTCCATAAATATTGCCGCTGCACCAATGCTGACTGCTGCGCGTGACAATCCTGGGACATACTCACGGTTACCACCTGTTGCACCACCAAGCCCGCCCGGTTGTTGCACCGAATGCGTAGCATCARACACTACTGGTGCGCCCGTCTCACTCATCACCATCAATGAACGAAAATCAGATACAAGGTTGTTGTACCCAAAGCTTGTTCCTCGGTCACACAACATAATATCCATGTTTCCTGTTGATTTTGCTTTTTCTAACACATGTGGCATATCCCACGGTGCTAAAAACTGACCTTTTTTGATATTCACGGGAATACCCGCTTTTGCCACWKYGMWWRWMAWWWMYSTTTSTMWAMMYWWAAWWKMWSKTKTTKGMAWWWTWTSWGSAMYWYYMRMMWMTTTTTCAACTTGTTCAGGTGTATGAATGTCCGTAATAATCGGCACGCCCACTTCATCTTTAACCCGTTGAAGAATACGCAGACCTTCTTCCAAACCAGGGCCACGAAAGCCATCCACGCTGGTGCGGTTGGCTTTATCAAAGCTAGACTTAAACACCAAAGACACGCCCACCCTTTGACAAATGTCACGAATATCCGTGGCGACTTGAAGCGTRAAATCTTCGCCTTCAATCACACAAGGRCCMGCRAACAGCACAAAGGGTAAATCGTTGCCAATCTTAAAGTCAGCGACCTGAATATGATGTTGTTTCATGACTGGTTCGCCTGCGCCTTAGCAGCTTCCACAAACCCAGAAAACAAGGGATGCGCCGCATACGGGCGTGATTTAAACTCAGGGTGAAATTGACAGGCAACAAACCAAGGATGGTTCTTAAYTTCCACCATTTCCACCAAAGAATCATCAGGTAATGTACCTGAAACAACCAAACCTGCCGCCTCAAGTTGTGCGCGATATGTGTTGTTAAACTCATATCTATGGCGGTGACGTTCACGAATTTCAGTTTCACCATAAACATGTGCTGCTTGCGTGCCTTCAATCACCTTGCACGGATAACCACCCAAACGCATGGTTCCGCCCATATCCGAAGAGGTATCACGCGTCACTTTCTGACCTTCTTCTTCCCATTCTGTCATCAAAGCAATCACGGGGTGAGGTGTGTTGCTATCAAATTCACTGCTGTTGGCATCGGTTAAACCTGCAACATTGCGTGCAAATTCAATCACTGCCATTTGCATACCCAAACAAATACCCAAGAACGGTTTGTTGTTTTCTCTCGCATATTGAATCGCCAGCATTTTACCCAATGTTCCGCGTTCACCAAAGCCACCCGGCACCAAAATACCATCCACGTCCGCCAAAGCAGACATATCACCATCTTCTAAAGACTCTGAATTCACATACTCAATCAACACACGCACGTTGTGCGCCATGCCACCATGTATAAGTGATTCATTGATAGATTTATACGCATCAGCCAATTTGATATATTTCCCAACAATCGCAATGCGAATCATTCGCTCTGGCGTGCGTATTTTACGGCAAACATCTTCCCAAACACTCAAGTCTGGCACTTTGTTTTCCATATTAAACTGTTTTAACAACACAGAGCCGAGCCCGCCRTCGCGTAATATCAAAGGCACAGCATAAATGGTGTCCACATCGGGAAGCCCAATCACTGCCTTCTTTTCCACATTGCAAAACAAAGCAATCTTATCGCGTTCGGACTCAGGAATATCCTGTTCACTGCGGCACAATAAGGCATCAGGTTGAATACCAATTTCCCGCAACTTTTGCACAGAATGCTGAGTTGGTTTGGTTTTCAATTCACCAGCCGTTGCTATATAGGGCAACAATGTTAAGTGGATAAAGGCAGTGTTTTCACGCCCCAGTTCAAACCTAAGCTGACGAATCGCTTCCAAAAAGGGTAAAGATTCAATATCACCCACCGTGCCGCCAATTTCAACCAATGCGATGTCTACATTATCTGCGCGTAATGATAAAATACCCGCCTTAATTTCATCGGTGATATGTGGAATCACTTGCACAGTTGCGCCCAAGTAGTCGCCACGGCGCTCTTTACGAATCACAGACTCATACACCCTGCCCGTCGTCAAGTTCGAGCGTTTGGTCATGTCAGCATGGGTAAACCGCTCATAATAACCCAAATCAAGGTCAGTTTCTGCCCCATCATCGGTGACAAACACCTCACCATGTTGGTAAGGGCTCATAGTGCCAGGGTCAACATTGATATAAGGGTCAAGCTTTTGCATGGTCACAGAAAGACCACGCGCCTCAAATAATGCGGCAAGGCTTGCAGCGGCAATGCCCTTGCCCAAAGAAGAAACGACCCCGCCAGTTACAAAGATAAAACGTGTTTGATTATTAGTTTGATTCATGTCGGGCGCGGAAGTTATCAGAACCACTCTAAGCTTTCCAGCATTGTTACAAAATTATTTTTAATTCAGGTAACTTACACATCATCAACCTATCTATTAAATCATAACCTTTCGCCGTAACTTTAACATAAAAATAAATGCTTGACGCTACTCTTCGCAACGCTAAAGTTCGCCGCGTTCAATGCGGGTATAGCTCATTTGGTAGAGCGCGACCTTGCCAAGGTCGAGGTGACCAGTTCGAGCCTGGTTACCCGCTCCATATTGAAAGAATGTGAAAAGGGAGTTTGATTGTCTTCGGGCTCAAGCTCCCTTTTTCGTTTCAAGTTTAAATAGTTTTTGACGGTTTTATTATACTACCAGGTAATAAGACCAGTTAGGCAGGGTGGCTCAGTGGTACGGCGGAGGACTGCAAATCCTTTATTCGCGAGTTCGATTCTCGCCCCTGCCTCCAATTATTGATAATACCAGTGTTAGACTTGCCCGGATGGTGAAACTGGTAGACACAAGGGACTTAAAATCCCTCGATCATTACGATCGTGCCGGTTCGACTCCGGCTCCGGGCACCATATTATAGCTTTAAGAAGCATTCTATATAGTCC
>NVSF01000041.1 GCA_002401135.1 Zetaproteobacteria bacterium | reverse complement strand
TTTTTGACGCTGTTCAACTTGCGCTTCAGATTTTTTCACTTTCTGCGCTGCAATTTTTCTGCAGCCAACTTCGCTGGTGAAACACTTGGCTTTGGCAAACTCTTTGTTGTCTTTACTGGCACTGTATCTTTTTTCACCACAACTTTTTTAACCGCGACATTAGGTGAAACACTTTCTTTTTTCACTTCAACTTTTTTAGCAACGGGTTGCGGGCTACTCACAGCTTTAGCCACTGGCTTAGACACTGTTGGCGGTACAACCTTCTTTTGCTCTGCGCTTATTTCCACAGCTTGGCGTGCTTGATCCGCAGGTTTCAGCGTAGGTTTTGGTGCTACTGTTGCTCCAGCACCCCTTGAACGTCTTCTGCGTACAGACACTTCAACAGAGTGGCTTCCAGATTCTCCAGAACCTTTACCACCAAGTGATAAGGGTTTACCCAGCGTCAGTGTTTTACTAGCACCAGCGCTTTTTTTCTCATTGGATTTCAATGCGGCTTCTACTTTCACCACATCACTACTATCCAAGCTTGCAGTTGGACTTTCTGCAGCCACACCACAACTTACTGCTGCACGCTGCACATCATCTGCAGTCACACCCAAATCTTTCGCCAAATCAAGAATACGTTTATTCGCCATCTGTTACCTTGCTTTCCCTTTTGTCTGTCACACCAGCTTGAATAAGCTCTTGCTGCCAAACACATAATTGCCACAGCTTTTCTTGAGGACTAGCCTGTAAAAAAGCCACAACTGATACTTTCTCTCTGCCCAATGCTAAGCCCAACGACTTCGCATCCAGCGCCAACATCATTACTTTTGTTCGCAAAGACTTTCCATCTTCACGYTTWTCCACYGCATCATTCACCTGYCKMAGCAMTGCATCACCTGCATCASYCGCAAACAWAAYYARCAAYGSTTTYYTRTCCCACATYTGATGCATCACTGCATCKCKKCCAATCRCCGMSYKYCGYTTCATRCCMKWYAGCARTTGMTKMAAMCKCWGCSMWAGCATATCARACAWYCGYYGYTGCAAMAYMTSCCAYTGYGGCAACTGCGGCGAAAAGTCACGCTTCAAGCTTTGCAAACGTTTGTCTGACATTGCTTTCAAACATGCTTCCTGCAAACAAAGGTATACACCTCTGCTCGGCAATTTGGCAGACAAATCAGGCCAAATTAGACCATCATCATCAACCACCAACCGCAACAGCAAAGACTTATCTTTGATTTGCCGACATGCAAAACACGTTCGTTGCGTTCGTTTTTCCKGCATACGCGTCAAATCAGTCTTTAAACCACCCGCAAGCTTCACGCGCTGCAATAATCAAACTGTTTAATACTTCTTCTTCTAAGCCTTCAATCGGCTCAATCTCATCACTTGCAGCATCAGCCAATGCATTAGCACTCACAACACCTTGCAACGTTAAAGCCTCAGCAATTTCGGTCGTCATACCTTCAACATCCAATAGTGCAACCAAAGCCTCATCGCCTTCTTCTTTCAATGCCGATTTCAGTAAACCATCACGGGCTCGCTTTTGCAGCTCTTCTGCCAATTCTTCTTCCAAACCTTCAATCGCGGTCAATTCTGCGACATTGCAATACGCAAGGTCTGATAAAGACATGAAGCCCTCAGCGATAAGCAACATTGAAAAGTCTTCATCAATATCAAGCCCTGCCATAAACTCATCTTTAGCCGCCTGAATTTCCGCAGCACGCTTCTCTTTTTCATCGCCCAAAGTCATGATTTCAACTTTCCAGCCCGTAAGCTCCGATGCAAGACGCACATTCTGACCACGGCGACCAATCGCAATGGCGAGCTGGTCTTCAGCGACTGCCACTTCAATCGTRCCTGTATCTTCATCCACCAACACACGCTCAATTTCAGCAGGTGCTAACGCATTCACAACAAATGCAGCTGGATCTTCTGTCCATTCAATAATATCAACTTTTTCGCCATGTAGTTCATTGACCACAGCCTGAACACGTGCGCCTCGCATACCCACGCAAGCACCCACTGGATCAACACCAACATCAGTTGAAATTACAGCAATTTTACTGCGTGAACCAGGGTCACGTGAAATAGCTTGAATCGCCACCATGCCATCTTGAATTTCAGGCACTTCTTGYTCAAAYAATTTWARTACCATGCCYGCATCAGCRCGYGACAAATAAACCAGCGCACCCTTGGGCTGATTGCGTACCTCGCGTAAATACGTGCGCACGCGGTCACCTTGACGGAATGATTCGCGTGGCAACAAATCCTCGCGGTACATCACACCTTCACCACGACCAAGCTCAATATAAACATTGCCGCGCTCAACGCGTTTCACAATGCCCACAACAATCTCACCCACACGTGGTTCATATTCAGCTACCACTTGTGCGCGCTCTGCTTCACGAATCTTTTGGTTAATCACTTGTTTAGCCGTTTGTGCAGCCACACGGTCCAGTTCAATCGGCGCTAAAGCTTCGCGGAATTGATAATCAATACCTGCATTTTCATCAATCGCTTTGCCCTGCTCAATAGTCAATTCATTTTCTTCATCTTCAACTTCTTCAACCACAGTGCGCACATGAAACAGTGAAAGTTCACCTGTCAAACGGTCAATGGTCGCTTCCACAASMTTCNNAMCNTRARTGCGGCGTGCTGCTGTTTTTAATGCCTGTTCCATAGACTCCAGCACAAGCTCACGCTCCACTGATTTTTCACGCGCAACCGCGTCTGCTACTGCCAACATATCTGCGTTCATTGTTCACAACCCTTCAACATCATTTNAAWTTTAACTTTTCTTCTTCGCGTTTGATTTTCCGCGTTTTTTCTTATCTTTCATGCCGCCCGAAACTTTGCCCCAGTTCACTGTGCGAACCACTTTGCTTGTTTCTTCAAGCTTGATGGTCTGTTCACCCTTCTGCTTACCTTTGCTCACATCCACACGCAAGTCGCCATCATCATTCAACCCAAGATTTTCACCTTCAAGTACAGGRCGACCATCTTCAAAAAAGACTCTTAACCAATCCCCTTCGTAACGTTTATAATCTTTATCCGTGGTTAGCGGCCAATCAAAACCAGGCGAACTGATTTCCAAACTATACTTACCAACAATCAAATCTTCCGCATCCAATTGCAGCGATAAACCTTTACTCAAGCGGCGAAGTGCATCCACGCCAACGCCACCACGTTTATCAATTACGACCCGAACCAGCTTTGTTTCTTTGCTTCCAGCAACAATCACACCCATCAAATCTACTTCAAGCTCATCTACAATGGGCTCAGCCAACTCTTTGATTATGGTTTCAATATCAGCCACTTAGCAATCCACCCCACGTCTTCAAAAMMMYTTATAAAACAAAAAAAGCGAGCCGCAGCCCACTTTTAACCCCGCGAAGGATATGTTTTTACTTGGTTATATCAAGCTTTTAAAGATGTGCGCCCTTTTACGCTGGGCGGACAACATACTGCAAGATTTCAACCACTTGCTCAGGTGTGGTTGCCCATGCCATGGCTGAGCCATCCACTTCTTTGAGCGGGTGGACAATATTTTCATCATGTAATGTGATGTAGGGTGTACCTTTGGCTGCACAAAAACCTGCATCAAAAGCTGCATTCCATTGTTTATATTTATCGCCAAATCGCACCACAGCCACATCACACTGTTCAAGCAATGTTTTGATGCGAATCGCATTCACCTTRGCTGATTTATGRTCGCGCCAAAAGCTATTCTCTTCAGCACCCAACACATCACCTGCTGCATCACTATCTTCATGGTTGGTGATTGCTGATGTGAATGTAATATCCAAATCATGTGCCGCACAACCTGCCTTTATCTTTTCCCGCCAATCACTGTGAATTTCACCTGATAAATACACATTTAACTTCATATCCAACTCCTATTCATCCAGCCATAATTTCACATAATTTAAGCATTTCTTCAATATTTCTTCTGCCTTGCTCACACTTTCTGCTTCCACATAACAGCGCAATTCAGGCGCATTACCTGACGGGCGCAAATGCACCACAATATCGGATGCAAATGTCATACGGAAACCATCCGTTTCATCCGTGCTGACCACTTTGCCAAAGGTGTTTTCAAACCAAGACTTATCATGTTTAAGCACCATAATGTTTTGTTGGCTGGTTTCAGTCGGCACACCTTTTAATCTATCGCTCGCCGTAAACCGTTGCGGCAAGTTTTGCATCAGCTTAGATATACTTACATTCGCCTTTATCGAAGCCATAAGCAATGCTAACGGCACAATCACTGCATCACGCGTTGGCAGTGCTGCTAGAATACGACCGTCCTGTTCAATATCTGCTGCCGTTAAAAAACCACCGTTGGCTTCATAACCCACAATGTTTTGCTTGCCCTTATCCAATAGTTCATTCATCACTTCAATGACAAACGGAGAACCAATACGTGTACGGGAAACAGATTTAAAATACGCGCTCTTTTCGACTGCACTATTACAACTTACGGGTGTCACCACATGTTYYGCRCCCAAATAYTKRGCRCAMACAATACCAGCCACATCGCCGCGCAACCAGTTGCCCTTTTCATCACTCACCAACGGTCTATCSCCATCWCCRTCGGCAGACACAAKRCARTCMARCTYATGTTCWASCRCCCAYTGYTTGGCAAGYWRTACATCTTSMTCACGMACAGCTTCCGTATCCACAGGCATAAAGGCATCTGAATAACCCAACTTCRCCACATCCGCACCCAAAGCTAACATCACTTCAWCCAATACWTCTCTTGCCACCGATGAATGTTCATACACGCCAATACGTTGACCTTGAAGACAACCTTCTGGGAAGAAATTCACATAGCGCTGAACAAATTCAGYATAAGCCTCTTGGGTTTCTTCAGCCCAAGTAAAGCTCACTGTCATCGAACCTTTATCATCAAATAAGGCATCGTCAAAATCCACTGCACGCGAGCACATACCTTGCTCATCACCTTTAAGGATTTCACCTTCAGGTTTGTAAAATTTAATACCATTTCTATCATCAGGAATATGGCTCCCTGTCACCATAATACAGGGAATACCACACTTCATGGCATAAGCCGCCACGGCAGGTGTAGGCACAAACCCACAGTTTACAGCTTTAAAACCTGCCTTTTCAATCGCCAAACCCGCTGCCTTCATGATTCTTGGGCTGCTTTGCCGATAGTCGCCTGCCACCGCAACCTTTGAACCTTGAGCAACCAAGCCTTGCGCCTCAAGATAGTTGAGAAAGGCTAAGGTGTAGGCAAAACAAACGCGGTCAGTCATATCGACCACCAAACCACGCGCACCTGAAGTGCCAAACTTTACACCGCTGCTTTCCATTAATGCTGCAATTTGCATGTTCATATTATCCCCATTAATCCAAGCCCAACATTTCACGCATGGCTGCCATATGTGCATCCACTTCCGCTTTGCTTTCGGCTTTATCTTCTTCCGAACCTGAATCTTTATCCACCCAGTTCAACACATCCGCATCAATCTCTTTCAAGAATGGCGATGGGCCCATCTTTTCCACTTGCCCGAATTTCTTTTGTGACTTGGCAAAGCTCAGTGTTAAGCGATGTCGCGCTCGTGTCATCGCCACATACATCAAGCGTCGCTCTTCTTCCAAACGATTTTCTTCCAAGGCATTTTTGTGCGGGAATGTGCCGGCTTCCATGCCCACCACGAACACATGCGAAAACTCCAAACCTTTAGCAGCATGAACTGTCATCAAACGCACTTGCCCATCAGGCTCGTCATCCTGCTCATCGGCAGCGAGATACACATGTTGCAAGAAGGATGACAAATCACCCCCACTCTCACTATGCCTAAGCCACCATCGCCTTAAACTCATGATATTACCCATGCGCCGCTCTGCTTCATCCTCATCTTCGGCTTCAGTGCGAATCGCTTCTTCCAAGCCTGATTCATCAAGCAACATATCAAATGCATCATCAGCTTCGCCATGCAAAAAGACATGCTCAATATCCACCAACATCTTGGCAAAGGCGCGAAGTACGTGCGCTTTGGAATGGGTGAAATCGTCTTCCAATGCTGCTTCCAAGAGTGAACATTGTTTTTCATGGGCAAATTGCCCCAACACTTCCAAAGCCTTGCTGCCAATGCCTCGGCGTGGTCGTGAAATGGCTCGCATCAATGCCAAGTCATCGGAGAAATTGCCTACCAGCTTCAAATACGCCAATAAATCTTGAATTTCTGCCCTGTCAAAAAAAGACATACCCCCACTCACATGATACGGCACACCTGCTTCCCGCATTGCCATTTCAAAGGCTCGCGCTCGAAATGAAGCCCGATATAACACGCAAAAGTCATCCCAGCCCAACTTATTACCCGCCCGTTGCGCTCTGATTTCTGCGGTGACGCGTTCTGCTTCTTCATCCGCCGTTTCCGCTTGCCACACCCGAATCTTTTTGCCCAAACCAAGGTTGGAGCGCAATGTTTTTCCCAAACGTTCACTGTTATGGGCAATCAGACTGTTTGAACCTTGTAAAATCGAACCTGTGGAGCGGTAATTCTCCTCCAGTTTAACCAGCTTCAACGTGGGGTAATCACGTTCCAATTGAAATAAATTTTTAATCTCAGCACCGCGCCAACCATAAATAGATTGGTCGTCATCACCCACCACAGTGAGGTTAGCATTATCAGGCGCTAATAAACGCACAAAGTCATACTGCATACGACTGGAATCTTGATATTCATCCACCAAAAAATGACGGCAACGGCTTTGCCACAATGCACGCGCCTCACTACTTTCATTGAGGATTTGTAGCGGTAATACAATACAATCATCAAAGTCCACAGCATTCATTTTTTGCAATAAAGCATCATATTTGTCAGCAACCACCGTAATGGCATTATCTTGCGCTTCGCTCATCCCACTTTTGAGCATGGATACTTTCCGCAACACCCTATCCACTTGGTCACCATCGGTGGGCAACTTCAAATCGGCAAGCACAGAGCGCATGGCAGATTTTTGTTCAGGCACAGCAAAGATAGACATGCGCGCTCTGCGCCCCACAAGCTTGGCATGTTCTCGAATAATCATCAGCCCCAAAGCATGAAAGGTGCAAATGCGCAGTTGTTTGACCTTATCTTCACCCAATCGCTTTTCCAATCGCTCACGCATTTCTCGCGCAGCTTTATTGGTGAATGTCACGGCTGTAATCGCATCTTCAGGCACATCACGCTCCACCAAAGCACCAATTCTTTCGGTAATCACCCGTGTTTTCCCTGAGCCCGCACCAGCAAGCACAAGCAATGGGCCACCGCGATAATGCACGGCTTCATATTGCTCAGGGTTGAGCTGGTTGGATGTGCTTTCATTCATGGGCGCAAGATAGCCTAAGCAATTATTTTCACCACCTAATCGCGATGAAAATAAATACACCCCCCTATTCATGGGATTGAGCGCCCTTAGAGGATAGTTAGCCTCGCTGCATGTTGCGCAAACTAAACCCCTTCAAAGCCTGCTTGGTATTGTTTATTTTAGCACCCGTTTTGGCTGTCCAATCAAGCTTCGCTAACCCCTTTGATAACATACAAACCATTTCATCTGTTGAACACAGTGTCGTTGCAGACAACCAGACATTCCCACCAGCATTTCGCATCACCTACCCTGTAACCCTACCCCATAATGCATCAGTGATTCCAACTGCATCAGCTTGGTATCGCTTTTATTTCACTTTAAATGAGCAACCTCAAGAAAATTTGGCATTATTTTTACCCCTCATCAACATGAATGCTGCTGTTTACCTTAATCACCAATTGGTTGGGGCAAGCGGCAGCTTCACCGAACCCATGTCGCGGTTTTGGCATACACCTGTTCTATTTTATTTGCCCACTGCCAGCCTAAAAGAAGGCAACAACACCATTCATATTCGCCTCAAATCCAGCCAGCCCAACGATTTAACCCAACTTGGTAAGTTGTACCTTGGCAGTGTTGATGACATTTACCCCCTATATGCCGATGAATATTTTGCCAGCTACACCATTCACATCATGGCATTATCTGCCGCACTTTTCTTAGGTTTCATTACCTTTTATTTGTGGATACTTCGTCGCTTAGATGAATATTTGTACTTCAGTCTTGCTGCGATTTCATGGGCGATCAGCTCGTTGAATATCGTGATTCATAATCCGCCAATGTCCTCTTTCATGTGGGAATGGCTGATTCATTCTACCCTGAGTTGGATGCCCTTGTTTGTGTTGTTGTTTATTCGCAGGGTGCTTGATTTGGGCAAACACCCCTCTGAGAACATCCTTTTGCTGATTTCTTTATGTTTCACCCTTGGTTTACTCTTTACACCTCCCGCATACTTCTTCCCTGTTGCTAATTCATGGCATCTTCTCGCCCTCTTCACTGGTCTTTTCGCTGTGTTTCTCGTGTCTAAAAGTTATGTTCAACGCAGAGACCAAACCACGCTTATTTTAGGCTTGGGTTTTCTCACTGTTGCGCTATTTGCCGTCCATGACTACCTCATTGTTATCCATGTCATAGATGGTGAAAACAGGTTCTTGTTGGATTACGCCATGCCGCTACTGCTGCTTGCCATTGCCATTGTCTTAATTCACCGCTTTGTTGAAGCGAGAGATGGATTAGAACAAGCCAATATTACGCTCGCCGAGCGCATTCAAGATGCTGAAAATGAAATTAAAGAAAGTTATGTTATCATCTCTGCCATGGAAGCTGCTGAAGCTGTGGATAATGAACGCACCCGTATTTTCGGTGATTTGCATGATGACCTGGGTGCAAAGCTCTTATCCTTGGTGTACAAGAGTGAGACTCCTGAACAACAAAGGCTCGCCAAACAAGCCATGGAAGGTTTGCGTGAAATAGTGAAACAAAGCCCTGTCAGCAACCAATCGCAAAGCCGTCCTATTCCTGGTTGGCGCATGGAGTGTGAGCATCGCGCAAAAGAACATGGCGCAACGCTACAATGGCATCAACAGCACCTAGCCAACAAGCAAGACATGAGCACTGCAACTGCCATACAGCTATCTCAAGTGCTGCGTGAAGCATTGAGTAACGCACTCAAACATGGCGATGGGCATATGATTCAAGTGTCGATTCAAAAGCGTTTCAATCATCTTATCATGCGAATCCAAAATCGCGGGAAACCTTTTTGCGACACCTATAAAAATGGTAGTGGACGACACAACATGCAACGCCGTATTGATAATATGCGCGGCATCATTCGCTGGAAAGGCTGCAAAAAAGGTGGCTGTCGTGTAATATGGGCTGTGCCTTTGGATGAAGCTTTATAGTGCGTAAAATTTTCTGCTTTTTCGGGCTTATAACCTGTTTATATATACCCTTATCCTCAGCTTACGCATCTGAGAAGAGAGACTTGGAGCTTGCGCATTTTGTCTTATCCACCAGCAATGTCCCACCAAGCTTTGCCCAACATCAAGTGGTGTCTCTGCCACACAAACACACTGAAAAGGTTGATGTTTCAGGCTGGTATCAACTTAAATTCGATGCTAACAATTTCGATACGCCGCATTTAGCCGTATACCTGCCATCAGTGAACATGAATGCTGAACTATTCCTCAATGGTGAGCGTTTGGGGTCTGGGGGGAGTATGACTCCACCCGTTGCTCGCAATTGGCATCGCCCTCTGATATTCACTATCCCTCAAGTGATGCTTCATGCTGGAAACAACACTTTGGCAATTCATGTGGTATCAGCATCACCTGGTCGTTTTATTCATTTGGGGAAAGTGACGATTGGCAGCGAAGCCATACTGCAAGAAAGCTACAGTGGTTTATATTTTGAAAAACAAACCTATTATAAAGTAAACCTCGCCCTAAGTTTAATTGTAGGTTTGATTATGATGTATCTGTTTTACCTGCGTAGGCAGCGTGATTACTTATGGTTTGCTATCACTTGCTTTATTTGGGGCTTTGCCAGCATAGATATTGTCATCACCAACATCCCTGTCACCGCTTATGTATGGCAAGCATCTATCCTGTGGTTGATTGGCTGGATGCCTGTGAGCCTCACCTTATTTTTGTATAGTTTCATGAGCGTTCAACTCAATTTATTTGGTAAAATCGTAGTCGGTTATGGCATACTCTTATTTGCCTTATTATGGCTTGTACCTATCGACTATATTTTCACCTTCATCTTNAATTTGGTTTAGTTTAACCATGCTTTTGGGTGGTCATACCATCATCCTTCTTTATCAACATAAAACTCGCCTTATCAAACAAAACAGAACCATGTTTATCTTATTGTTTGGCTCAATTTGTTTGTGTTATGTCTTAGCCATTCATGATTTTTTGTATGTCACCGAAGTCTTGGATGTTTCTTCCCGTGTTTGGCTTGGTTTTGCCATTCCTTTGCAATTGATTGCTATTGCATTACTGCTGGTTCGTCAGTTTGCCAAAGCCTTAAAAGATGTGGAAAACGTCAACCTGTCACTGCAAGAGAAAATCAAAGATGCCGAAACTGAAATCAAAGAGAGTTACGCCATCATTTCTGCTATGGAAACTGAAGAGGCAGTGGATAAAGAACGAAACCGTATTTTTGGTGATTTACATGATGATTTGGGCGCAAAATTATTATCTTTGGTCTATAAAAGTGAATCCACCGAACAAAAACAGCTTGCCAAACAAGCTATGGATGGTTTGCGAGAAATCGTCAAACACCGCCCCATCAGCGCCAACCAATATACAGCCCCTTTGCTTGCCTGGCGCACCGAATGCCAACAACGCGCTTTGGAGCACAAAGCACAACTGCAATGGCATCAAACGCGTATCACCGACTCATACCAACTGCCCGAAAAAATAAATTTGCAGCTATCTATGGTGTTGCGCGAAGCATTAAGCAATGCCCTCAAACATGGCGATGGAAAGAGTATTCGTATTCGCATTCAACTTCGCTTTGGACACTTGTTAATGTCTGTGCACAATCACGGAAGCATGTTTACAACTGAAGCAACCAACGGCAACGGCAAACAAAATATGCAACAACGCATCCAAAACATTGGCGGAACTATTCGTTGGAAAGGCAATAAACATGGTGGTTGTCGCGTGATTTGGGCTGTGCCTGTTCGCAGCAGGAGTCAAGCATGATACAGAATATTCTCTTGCTCGAAGACCATCCCGATGCACAAATCTGGCTTAGTGAGGCGCTCCGCATTGCTTTTGGTTCAAATATTCATATTGATATTGCGGATAGCGTGGGCGAAGGCAAAGCCTATGAACACAAAAACAGCTATGACCTCATTGTGGCTGACCTGCATTTRCCCGATGGCTCAGGCATAGAGCTGGTTAAACAAGCCAAAAGCAAYCAACCCCAATGCCCATGCGTTGTTGCCACGATTTTTTCAGACAACCAACACTTGTTTCCTGCCTTACAAGCTGGTGCGAATGGTTACCTGCTCAAGGATGAGACCAARGAAGATATTGCGCRTATGCTTGCAGGTATTTTAGAAGGCAAACCACCCATTTCTGCATCTGTTGCTCAACAAATGCTGCAACACTTCCACCAACATCCTGAAGACACCTCTGATTTGGATAAACTCACCGAACGTGAACGCGAAATCCTTATTTACCTATCCAAAGGCATGAGCACCAAAGATTGTGGTGACTTAATGGACATCAGCTTTCATACCGCATCGGATCATATTCGTAATGTGTATAAAAAGCTTGGCGTTCACTCCAGAGCGGAAGCAACCATTGAAGCTGTACGTTTGGGTATCACTTAACCCGCCCTTCTTCAAACAACAATTCACGCACAAGCACAAAAAAGGCCAGCAAACGCTGACCTTTTCTTTCAGGTTAAGCTTTTTACTATACTTTAAGGTTTATTATCATTTGCAAAGCCTACAAATGCAGCATTTGAGGCTTGAATTGCTTTCAAGCTCATAGCTTTAAACTTCTTGGGGTTGGCAACCATTGTATACCCTGATTTACTTGAACGATTCGCACCAATTTTTCGCGTACTGCTTGCTCCTTTTTTTATCGCTCCAAAATCACCTGAAACAACGATTGGTTCGTCTCTATCAAGTATAAATAATCCCCCTGCAGCCCCTGGAGGGCTATCTGAAAAAATCGCTTCGTATCTACTTCCATAGAGCGATAACATTGGCTTAGCGCTTACATTTGCATCAGAGCTAAACAATGCTGAACCACGACCACTTGATGTTATTTCAACAAAATTTATCCTCATATCTACTGTAACCACTGTTGCTTTTAATTCGTTCGATATCCAAGGAAGTATACTGGTGTTTCCAACCCCAAAAGGATTAACATGCCAGCTGGGCAGCCCTGATGCGCCATAAGAAGATAGCATCCCACCGATTCCTCCAGAGTGCAGAGAATCTTCCCAAACTTCTCCATTCGCTCCAKMWMRRKTARYMMMYTKMKAACSMAMYGWRTYWYKAWCKYYMWMMRMRKRSRSWWYRRTAMRMCYKRYYRSTYNGTAGMKSKSCAWCAAWRWMWKYWKAAGMSGMRTCRSWRATAGCTTGTAGTTGTGCTTTACTCACACCCCCCAAAGCGACGCTTATCTCCGCAGACCCGCCGTCACCTGTTGTTGCTGTATCATTATCTTCAACTGCAAAACCATTT
>NVSF01000040.1 GCA_002401135.1 Zetaproteobacteria bacterium | reverse complement strand
TAAAACCACAGTGATGGATAAAGCTGCGATTAAAAAAGCAGGGTTCACTGCCCTACTTGCCGTCAACCAAGGTTCAGATATTGAACCACGCTTTATCGTGATGGAATACAATGGTGCAAACAATGATGATGCACCCATCGCTTTGGTCGGCAAGGGTTTAACGTTTGATGCAGGCGGTATTTCCATCAAACCCGCAGGGCAAATGGATGAAATGAAGTTTGATATGTGTGGTTCAGGAGCAGTGCTTGGCATCTTTAAAGCAGTGATTGAAATGAATTTGCCGATTAATTTACTGGGTGTGATTCCATCGACTGAAAACCTACTTGGCGGCTCTGCCTATAAACCCGGTGACATTATCACCACATACAAAGGTATTACCCTAGAAATCTTAAACACCGATGCTGAAGGTCGCGTGATTTTAGCTGATGCACTCGCCTATGCCGTGGAACAAAAACCTGCTGAAATCATTGATTTTGCAACACTTACAGGCGCTTGTGTCATTGCATTAGGTGGGCAAGCCTCTGGGTTAATGGGCAATTCTGATGACATCAAAAAAGGATTAACAACATCAGGCTTACATACCCACGATAGGGTGTGGGAAATGCCCATGTTTGAAGAATACCAAGAACAAATTGAGTCTAAAATAGCCGAYATCAAAAACACAGGCGGCAGAGAAGCAGGCACGATTACCGCAGCATGTTTCCTATCTCGTTTTGTSGATGRTATTCCTTGGGCGCACCTAGACATTGCAGGCACAGCATGGAACATGAAAGGTACAGACATTTCGCCTGTGGGCGGCGCAACAGGTGCAGGTGTACGTTTGATTGTGGATTATTTACGCAACAAAACAGCTTAATATGCATCTGTTACGGGTCATACTACTATGTTGGTTGTGCAGCTTCTCCGCAATGCAAACACAAGCGGCAAGCGCAACAGAAACCGCAGGTGATGTTGGTGTTACCCTGCTTCCTTTAACAGCACTTGGTTTAACGTATTATTTTGATGATACCAATGGTGGGCGGTGGCAAATGGTAAAAGGGTTTGCAACCAATCTTGCGGTGACTGAAGTATTAAAACAAAGTGTAAAACGTGAGCGCCCAAACCAACATGACAATAAGTCATTTCCATCAGGGCATACATCCGTCTCTTTTCAATCTGCGACCTTTATTTATAAACGTTATGGGTGGAAACCTGCTCTGCTTGCTTATGTGCTTGCATCCTTTGTTGGTTATAGCCGAATTAAAACCAACTGGCACTACGGTACAGATGTGCTTGCAGGTGCAATCATTGGCACAGCAAGCAGCTATTTTTTCACAACGCCGTACAAAGGTTTGAATATTACGCCTACCGCTGACTTAGGAACATACAGACTTCGCGTAAGCGCATCTTGGTGATGTTTTTAATCATGAGGCACAACACTTTAAAGGTTCAATCTATAGCTAACCTACCCCACAAAGAGGGGCTAAAGTGAGCGAAAATTTCTGGAAAAATATACCTACCTACAAAGACTTCAATCAATCCTTTGAAATAAGTACGTACGTCCCTTTTGACCCTAGCTGGCATTTGTTTATTGCAGACATTCAAGGCAGCACCCAAGCCATTCGCGAAGGCCGATATAAAGATGTGAATATGATTGGCGCGATGTCGATTGTGGCAGTGTTAAATGTCTGCCCTGATATTGAGATTCCTTTTGTGTTTGGTGGTGATGGCGCATCTATTCTCGTGCCTGATGCTTACTTTGAACAAACAAAGCTAGCTTTACTTGGCACAAAAGAAAAATCCGAGCAAGACTTTGGTTTACACCTACGTATTGGCTCTATTTCAGTTAAAGAGCTTCAAGAGAAAGGCATTGATTTACTTGTTTCCAAACATGAAATTTCTAAAGACTATAAGCAGGCATCATTCTTTGGCGGCGGCATGAGCAAAGCCGATGACATCATCAAAAGTAACTTCGACTATTGCTATGAGATACCTGAAAATATGCCCGAAGCCGATTTCACAGGACTTGAATGCAGGTGGCAGGATATTCCATCACCCAAAGATGAAACCATTAGCCTTCTTGTTGCCTCTGATGATGCCAATGAATACAAAGAACTCGTCGCATATATGGCAAAAAATATTGGTAGTGGCCAACAGCGCAACCCAGTACAGGAAAAGAAACTTCAACTATCCYTTTCTTTTTCTCAGCTTGCGCATGAAGCCAAAGCCAAAGCCCAAGGATTTGAGCGTTTTATTTTGACCAAAAAGTTATGGCTTGCGAATATACTGGGTATTATTTTAATCAAACTTGATGCCAAGCTAGAAGATTCTTCGTGGGGAGAATATAAAAAACAAGTTACTCAAACCACGGACGCTGAAAAGCTAGATGATACATTGCGCATGACCCTAGCCGTTGACAGCAAAGACCGAAGGAATCTTGAAACTTATCTCAATGACAAACACCAACAAGGTAAACTATGTTATGGCATTCATATTACCAACCGCGCTCTGATGACCTGCTTGGTATTTGAGCGTATGGGCAGTCAAGTACATTTTGTGGATGCAGCCGATGGTGGTTATGCAATGGCAGCGGTGGGTTTGAAGCAGCAACTCAAAGCCCAAAAATATCTTTGAAAGAAAATCAGTCGGTATTTCGGTATTTCAAAATCATAACCACGATAAGCAAGCAGCAAATTGTACTCAAAAAAGATACCCCAGCCATAAGCCATTGAGACAAATGTATATAAAAAGCTGTGAATATTCCTGATGCAATCGTAAATACACACCATTGAAACAGTGAAATACCATCCACATTTTTTGTCACCCATGTGACGCGAAGTTGGTCAACAAAACCCACTGAAAAAATCAGTGCCGCGATTGAGCCTAGCACTTGCCAATAATCTACCATGCCACCACCTTTTTAATAACTAACCGATAACCGCACTCTGAAAAAAACATAAAAAAAGGAGCTACGTTACCGTAGCTCCTTAATGATATACCAATATGGCATCCCCAAGGGGAGTCGAACCCCTGTTGCCGCCGTGAAAGGGCAGTGTCCTAGGCCACTAGACGATGGGGACATAGTCGTTTCAGACGCGGCGAACTTTATCGCCAAGGCGCATACTGTCAACAAGCAATTCTTATGTTGAAAGTATGCTTGTTTTCAGCGCTGCATCAAAGCCTTAAAATCAGCCGTTGCCTGTTTAATACCAACAAAAAGTGCATCTGCAACAATAGCGTGTCCAATGTTCAAGCCTTCGATTTCTGATATTGCGACCATAGGTTTGGTATTGTCCAAGGTTAAACCATGCCCTGCATGTACAACCAAACCCAATTCTGCGGCATATTTCGCACCTACTTGAATACTTTGCAGCTCGGCAGCTTGCGCCTCACCTGAAAAATTAGCGTAGTGACCTGTATGTAACTCAATCACAGCCGCTTCAATCGTTTTACTTGCTTCAATTTGTTTGCGATCAGGGTCGATAAACATCGATACCGCGCACCCTGCATCATTTAAACGTGCCACAACGTCTGTCATACGCTTTAAATGACCTGCAACATCCAAGCCACCTTCCGTGGTTAACTCTTCGCGGCTTTCAGGAACCAAACACACCGCTTGCGGTTTAAGCTTGCAAGCAATAGCCACCATTTCATCGGTGGCAGCCATTTCCATGTTTAAGTGCAATTCACCCGCTTTTGCCATGGTGGCAAGGTTTTCCATGTCTTTATCTTGGATATGGCGGCGGTCTTCTCTTAAATGCGCTGTGATGCCATCTGCACCCGCTTCTAAGCAATCTTTAGCTGCTTGAATGGGGCATGGGTAAGTTGTAAGTCTTGCTTGCCTTAATGTGGCGATATGGTCGATGTTTACACCCAAATGCATATTCAATCCCCTTACTTATTTGTTAATCTTATGATTCTTGCTTCTAAGTTTGGCTTGTTCTTTGCGCCACGCTTCAATCTTGGCATGGTCGCCGCTCAACAGTACAGGCGGCACAACTTTACCTTCAAACACTTCAGGGCGTGTGTAATGTGGCCAATCCAACATGCCGTCTTCAGTGAACGAATCCAACACGGCCGATTCAGGGCTGCCCAATACATCAGGCAACAAACGAATCATGGCATCAAGTACACACATCGCCGCTGGCTCACCACCCGACAACACATAATCACCCAAAGATAACTCTTCATCCACATAATCAACAATGCGCTCATCAAAACCTTCATAGCGACCACACAAAAGAGTGATGCTATCTTTTTCAATGTATTCCAAGGCTTTGGCTTGGGTAAACTTATTGCCAGTCGGTGTTAGCATCACMACATGGGTATTGGGTTGACGCTTCCTTGCTTCACGAATCGCAGCCACCACTGGTTCTGCTTTCATTAGCATACCAGGGCCACCACCGTACGGCGAGTCATCTACATTTTTGTGTTTACCTGTCGCAAAATCTCGAATTTGGATGCAATCCACAGCCACAGCACCATCAGCAATCGCCCGCTTGGGAATAGAACAGTTGAGCGGTGAATCAAAAAACTCAGGAAATAAGGTTAAGACTTGGGCGTGAAACATGCGTCCATTCCTTCTAAGAGATGAACTTGAATCACGGCTTTATCCAAGTCAACATCCACAACCACATCTTCAATAAAAGGTAGCAACCATTCACCTTGCTGTTCCATATTATCTGTGGTTTTGATTTCTAAATTATCTTGAGCGCCGAACTCATACAAAGCCGTAACTTCACCCAGTTTATTTCCATCTTGGTCAACCACTGTGCAGCCAATCAAATCTTGCCAAAGGAACTCATCGTCAGCCACTTCAACTTCATCTTTGGGCACAAAAATCTTCAAACCCTTCATCGCTTCAACTTGTTCAATAGTCTCAATGCCTTCAAGCTTGGCTAAAATACGTTTTTTATGCTGATGACAGTCCACCACAGTAAATTCTTGAACATTTTGCTCATCTTTGCCCACATACCAACGCAAATACCCGGCAACTGCGTTAACAGGCCGGGTATGTGAAAACACAATRAGCGAACCCTTTAACCCGTGMGGATTAAGAATGTCGCCGATGTATNASMAATTAAGCTTTAGARGATTGTTTRATKAGATATGCGACGCGGTCAGATACTTGCGCACCTGTGCCTGTCCATTTATCAATTGCTTCCATATCCAATTCAATCACTTCTGGATCTGTACAAGGGTCAAAATACCCTACTTTCTCAATGAATGCACCATCGCGACGGTTGCGAGAGTCCATTACGACCACTGCATAAAAAGGGCGCTTCTTGCGTCCACCACGTTGTAAGCGAATAACTGTTGCCATGTAACTAATACCTCCGATAAGGATGGCGCACTTTAACGGCAAGATTTATAATGTCATCACTCAATTTAGAATTACCTAAATACGACTGAATCAAATACCTTCCCCATCCAAAAAACGCGTTAATTTATCATGTTCTTTTTTCATGTCTTTGGCAATTTCTTGCTCTTGTTCGCTCTGTTTTGCAGTGGGTTTACCTGCATCACTATGCAAATTATCCACACGCGCATTCACATCATCCACCATCTGCAACACATGTTTAATCGCTTCAGCCACAGGGTTGGGCATCAAATGATGGTCGAGATTTATTTTTCCATCTTCAAGCATGGTGTCGGTTTTACCCACAACAGTACCTGGAATACCCACAACAGTGCTATGCGGCGGCACTTCTTTAAGCACCACTGAATTTGAACCAATGCGCGACTGCTCGCCAATGGTAATCGGACCAAGAACTTTCGCGCCCGCGCCAATCACTACACCCTTCTCTAAAGTAGGATGTCGCTTTTCGGCAACCCAAGTCGTACCACCAAGGGTTACACCATGGTAAAGCGTGACATCATCGTGAATTTCAGTCGTTTCACCAATCACAATGCCCATGCCATGATCAATGAAAAACCTGCGTCCAATGGTTGCACCAGGATGAATTTCAATGCCTGTAAACCAACGTGCAAGATGCATGATAAACCGCGCCAACCAGTGCAAGTTTATTTTCCAAACACGGTTTGCCAAGCGGTAAAACCAAATCGCATGAAGACCAGGATAGCAGGTCAGCACAGTCCAMGTCGAACATGCCGCAGGGTCACGYTCAAATGCCGTTTGAATGTCTTCTCTGATTCCTTTTATCATCGTCTCACTCGATTCATTTTATTTTTTATATGCCAGCATGGAGGTGAAGTTAAAACATTGAAACCATGTTTGCACTTTCTCAAAGCCAGCCACTTGCAGTCGCGCATGATGCGCCGAAATAGGCTCTGGTATCAACACATTTTCTAAAGATTGGCGTTTTCGGCTCACTTCCAAGTCTGAATACCCTTGTGCTTTCTTGAATGCTTCATGCAGTGCAATATGTTGTGTTTGCTCAAAATCATCCGCAAAACGCACCTTTTCCGACAAAATCAACACTCCACCCTGCTGCATTCCCGCATAAATACGCTGCAACAAGGCTAAACGCTCTTCTTTGGGGATAAATTGTAGGGTGAAATTAAGCACCACTACCGATGCATCTTCAATGTTTACATCTTGAATATCATCGTGGCATAAAACCACGCGCACAGGGCTTTTTGCCACATTGACCGCGCACTTCTCTAACATCGCTGCTGAATTATCCACGCCGATGATTTCACAACCATCAACCTTGATACCATGCGCCAATGCCAATGATGATGCACCAAGCGAGCAACCCAAGTCGTAGAGTTTACTATTTTTTTGAGCATATAGCCCTGCAATCACAGCAATCATTTGCAAGGTCAAACCATAACCTGGCACAGACCGCTGAATCATATCCTCAAATACGCGTGATACATCCACATCAAAAGCAAACGGTTTGCCCTCATGGGCAGTAAATATCGTGTCTTTTTCCATCATGCGGCACTCTAAGGTCATAGCACAAAAAAAGGCAACCTGCACAAAGCAGACCGCCTTTATAATTTTAGTTTAGAGTATTACTTAAAAACGGTATGATACGTTTAAAGCACCTGTTGCCGCGACATAAGAATTACCTGTGTTGCCTTCATAATCGCCTGTAGAGCGTAAGCTGCCTTCCCAAGTAACATTCACACTTYCCCAATTGTAACCAATGCCATAACCTAACAAGCCCCCGCTATAGTCAAAGGTTGCTGTACTTATTGATGGTGCAGATAGTGTTTCACTGTACAGACCCAARGCACCAAAATAAGTGAAGCCTAAACCATTCTTTCCAACCCTAACCATGATGTCCAAGCCACCCATCTCAATAGCTGAATTTAGCTCATGTGTCAGTGCATATAAATGCCCTGCAACAGAGATGTTATCCGTAAAGTCATAAGTTCCTACAAGTGCAGCTCCAAAAAACGAATCACTTACACCAACCGCTGGTGCAACCGTAAGCCCGTAGCTACCAAGACCAATACTCCCTCGTCCTTCTTCAGCCATTGCAGGCGTTGCAAATACACCCATTAGTAATGTCGATGCAATTAAAATTGATTTTTTCATTATGATGCAAACCCCTCTCCTTCATGAATGGATTGGCATCATAGTTGCGGGGGGGGGCTAGTCAATTCTTATTGCTTGAATTCTAAAAGCCTCGTTCTATCGTGCATTATTATGTCTCCTATTTTATACACTTTCCGTCGCTGCCCATATGCCATGCGCTCGCGTTTAGCATTAACATATGCTGGAATTGCCGTTGAATTCAGAGAAATAGAACTCAAAAATAAACCGCAAGCCATGATGGATATTTCGCCCAAAGGTACAGTGCCCGTTTTACAACTGGRAAATGGACAAATCATTGATGAAAGCTTGGATATTATGCTTTGGGCATTACAACAACACGACCCTGAAGCTTGGTTAGCGCATCAAACCCAAGCCTTAGCACTGATTGATGAAAATGACAGCATCTTTAAGGCATGGTTGGATAAATATAAATATGCCGACCGTTTCCCTGAATATTCTCAAACTTTTTACCGCACACAAGSTGAATTATTTCTTCAAATAATAGAAGAGAAGTTGTGTCATTTTAACTTTCTGTTTGGTCACCAACCAACACTTGCCGACTTCGCCATTTTTCCATTTGTACGCCAGTTTGCTTTTGTTGATAAGCCTTGGTTTGACCAAGCGCCCTACCCTAAACTACAAACTTGGCTCAATTTCCACCTTGAAAGCAGTGCATTTGAGAAAATCATGGTCAAGCGACCCATTTGGATGCCACAATAGCGCAATGAAGTGGCTGAAATACATATTGATATTGAGTTTATTGTTTACGATAGGTTGCACCAAAAAACCACCACAAAACATGRACAATAGTTGYAAAATATTTAAAGAAAAAAGCAGTTGGTATGCCTATACCAAACATGCGTACAAAAAATGGGGTGTACCCATTCATGTGCAGCTTGCCATTATTCATCAAGAATCTCGCTTTACAGCCAAAGCGCGACCACCCAAAGACTATCTATTATGGTTTATCCCTTGGGGTCATAAATCTTCTGCCTATGGTTATGCCCAAGTTAAAGACGGGACATGGGACTGGTATGTCGAAAAAACGGGCAATCGCAGCGCAAGCCGGAGTGATTTTGCCGATGCCACCGACTTTATCGGCTGGTATGGTGACTACACTTATAAAACATTGGGTATATCCAAGTGGGATGCCTACAATCAATATTTAGCTTACCATGAAGGGCATGGTGGGTTTAAACGTAAAACCTATTTAAAGAAACCATGGTTGGTTAAGGTTGCGCAAAAAGTCAAACGCAGAGCTGGTATGTATCAAGTGCAACTCAAAAAATGCCAAGGTGAATTGGATAAACCTTGGTGGCGCTTCTGAAAAACAAAAAAAGAGGCTGTAGTAGCCTCTTTTCCTTTTATCATACAACTGTACTAAAAGCGGTATGACATATTTAATGAGCTTGTTACTGCCGTCACACTTGCTGTTCCACCAGCTTCATAATCACCCGTAGACCGAAAATATAACTCTAGTAAGAGGTTTACATTTTCCCAGTTATGACCAATACCTGCACCAAACATTGTTCCGCTAAAATCTTCCGATGCAGTACCTGCGGCGGGAAAAGCTGGAAGCGATACCTCTATCGTTTCACTATAAAGACCAATGCCACCAAAATAAGTTAAACCTAGCCCACTATTCTTACCAAGTTTAATCAGTGCATCATAGCCTGTGTTTGCATAAGCAAGCTCCACTAGCGTAGTGCCTGAAAAGAAAAATTCAGTCGCATCAATCGAATAAAAATGACCGCCTACTGAAATCAAATCTGTCACTTCATAGTTTGCAACCAGTGCTAACCCGCCAAATGTTAAATCTGGAACAGTAGGGTCAGAAGAGCTGAGTCCTAAAGCATAAGAACCTAAACCTAGACTAAATTTATTTTCTTCAGCAGTCGCTTGTGTTATACATAATGTTGAAGACAAAAACAACCCTGCAATTAAAAACTTTTTCATATTAAATACCCTCCAAGGCAATATTGGGTGAGAATATATATATATATACAATTGGAAGGTTAAAGTTGACTAGCTCGCTGCCTAAGCAAATGGTCTGCAAGTGTTAAGGCAAGCATCGCTTCAGCAATCGGTACAGCGCGAATGCCTACGCACGGGTCATGGCGACCTTTGGTGATAATTTCAGTTTCATTGCCATTAATATCAATGGTTGGTCGCGGTTTTAAAATGGATGAGGTTGGCTTTAAACCCATACGCACATGAATGGTGTCACCATTGGTAATCCCACCCAACACACCACCAGCATGATTGCTTTGGAAACCATCTTTGCGAATCGCATCACCAAATTCAGAACCATGCGCTTCAACACASGCAAAACCATCRCCCACTTCCACRGCTTTCACCGCTTGGATRCTCATCATRGCYTTKGCYAARTCYGCGTCWAKKCKRTCAAACACWGGCTCRCCCAAACCYGYRGGTACGCCYGTKGCTTCMACGGTRACSGATGCACCAATGGARTCMCCYGTTTTSCKKAGTTTGTCCATGAAGTCAGCCATTTCCTTGGCAGCATTCGCATCAGGCGAGAAAAATGGGTTGTTATAAATTTCGTCAAAAGAGAAGTTGTTTGGATTTATCTTCACAGGACCAATTTGGTCTACCCAACCGCGAATAGAAACACCTGAACTGGCTAAAAACTTGCGCGCTACGGCACCAGCTGCCACGCGCATGGCTGTTTCTCTTGCAGAGGAGCGACCACCGCCACGGTAGTCTCGAAAACCATACTTGGCATGAAAAGTAAAATCGGCATGACCGGGGCGAAACTTATCTTTGATGTCAGAATAATCTTTGCTGCGTTGGTCAGTATTGCGAATCAATAAAGCAATCGGACAACCTGTGGTTTTCCCTTCAAACACACCCGACAAAATTTCCACCTCATCGGCTTCGCGGCGTTGTGTGGTATATTTGGATTGCCCTGGTTTGCGCTTATCCAAATCTGGTTGAATATCAGCTTCGCATAACGCCACACCAACAGGGCAACCTTCAACAATGGCAACCAGTGCCTTGCCATGTGATTCACCAGCCGTGCTTACGCGAAATATTTGACCTAAACTAGAACCTGACATCTGTTATCCCTAATCTTTCACTCATAAAAAACATCATAAATAATAATGAATTATCTTGTCTATATGGTACTCTCTAGCAAGACGGAACAAGCAAGCTTACTACTGTAAGTGCGCGTTTCCAACGCTGCTAGTGAACAATAGATGGGTAAGAGAATCATTATTCGCCCGGATCGCCTGCTCCAACGTGGAACCCCGCATCAACGTAGTGAACTTCACACGATACACCAGATGCCAAGTCAGAAGCTAAATATGCAGTCGTATTACCTACTTCATCTTGACTCACATTGCGACCAAGCATGGAGCCTCGTGCACTTTTTGCCATCAATTCACGAAAATCGCCTACAGCAGATGCTGCAAGTGTACGAATCGGGCCTGATGACACGGCATTGACGCGAATACCACGTGATTTACCCAAATCATCTGCCAAATAACGGGTAGATGCTTCCAAGGCAGCTTTCGCCACACCCATCATGCCATACCCAGGAATCACACGCTCTGCACCCAAATAAGTCATCGTGACCATGCTTCCACCATCATTCATAATCTTTGCCGCCCGTTGCGCACAGGCAACAAATGAATAGGCAGAAATATCCATGGCAAGTTGGAAATCTTCGCGTGTACACTGTGAGAAAGGATTACGCAGTGCATCTTTATTGGCAAAAGCAATCGAATGAATCATAAAATCCATCTTGCCCCATTTTGCCTCAACTTTAGCAAAAAACGCATCCATTTCAGCATCATCGCCCACATCCATGGATTCAATCAGCGTCGAATTCACTTTTTCTGCCAACGGACGAACGCGTTTTTCCAGTTGCTCACCCAAAAAGTTAAACCCAAGTTCCGCACCTTCACGGTGGCAGGATTGCGCGACACCCCAAGCAATCGACTTGTTGTTTGCCAAACCTAAAATCAAACCTTTTTTACCTTCAAGAATACCCATGGAATCCCCTTTTATGATTTATAAATCAATGAATTATTTTATCGAACTATAACAGAATATTAGCTTTTCGCATCTTGGCTCACTTATGGTTTCCAATTGATAAAACCTTCAAGCAAGCTTAACCCAGCATGTTGACTTTTTTCAGGATGAAACTGCATACCCAAAATATTATCGCGCCCTATCACCGAAGCAAAAGGAAAATCGCCATACGAACATGCGCCTAACAAATGTGCTGAATTGCGTGGCGCACAGTAGTAAGAGTGTACATAATACACTTGTTCACCCTTTATCCCGTCCAATACCTGATGTGTTTGCCCATCAGGCAATACCATATCATTCCAGCCCATGTGCGGAATCTTAAAACCTCGCTCAACATGGTCTTCTGGAAACGCTTTGACTTCACCTTCAATCAAGTTTAAACCAGCATGTACACCAAACTCATACGAGCGTGTCATCAACACCTGCATACCCAAACAAATGCCAAGAAATGGTGTGCCTTTATCAATGGTTGCCTTTATCGCATCTGCCATACCTGTTTCTTTCAAAGTGTGCATACAGTCACGAAAAGCACCTACACCTGGCAAAACTACACGCTCATATTTGGCAATATCATCGGCTTGTTTGACCAATTCAACCTTACCACCCACTTTTTCCAAAGCTTTTGCAACCGAATGCAAGTTGCCCATGCCATAATCAATGAGTCCTATCATAAATTAAAGCGTACCTTTGGTGCTTGGAATGCCACTTTGACGTGGGTCTGCTTCCACAGCCATACGTAACGCACGGCCAAATGCCTTAAACACCGTTTCGGCAATATGATGATTATTGATGCCGCGCAAGTTATCAATATGCAAACTCATGCGCGAATGATTGACCACGGCTTGAAAAAATTCTTTGAATAAATCCACATCAAAGTTGCCAATCATTTCTTTAGGGAAATCAACATGATACTCCAAATCAGGGCGACCTGATAGATCAAGCACCACACGCGAAAGCGATTCATCCAAAGGCACATAAGCATGACCATAACGAACGATACCTTTTTTNATCGCCAATGGCTTCACGCAACACTTCACCCAAACAAATACCAATATCTTCCACCGTATGATGGTCATCAATATCGGTGTCACCTTTSGCTTCAATGTCTAAATCAATCAAACCATGGCGGCTGATTTGTTCCAACATATGATTGAGAAAAGGAATCGGGGTATTAAGCTTGCATTCGCCTGTACCATCCAAATTAATCGATAGTTTAATCTGCGTTTCTTTGGTGTTTCTTTCTATACTGGCACTGCGTCCCATGTTATTTCCCCTCTTTTAATCTTAATTCAAGTGTAAGTGCGTGACATTGTAGTCCTTCGCGGTGCGCCARATGTGCGGCTTCTGCACCAATCGCTGCCACACCCTCAGGCGTGGAACGGATAATACTGGTACGTTTTTGAAARTCAKACACACCAAGCGGACTAGAAAAGCGCGCCGTRCGATTGGTTGGCAGCACATGACTCGGTCCTGCGATATAATCACCCAAAGCTTCAGGTACAAAGTGACCCAAGAAAATCGCACCTGCATGTCTAATTTTAGGCAGTAAAGCATCAGGATCATCCAATGCCAACTCCAAATGTTCTGGGGCAATAATATTCACTGCCTCTGCTGCTTCATCCAAGTCTTTTACAATGATAAATGCACCATGGTTTTCAACCGAAGCACGTGCAATATCAGCGCGCTCCAACACTTTCAAATGCTGCTCAATCGCCGCTTCCACTTTATCTGCCAAGCCTTCATCAGCCGTAATAAAAATACTCTGTGCTGCTTCATCGTGTTCTGCTTGCGACAGGAAATCTGCTGCCAGCCATTCAGGATGCCCGCCATCAGCCACCACTGCAATTTCTGAAGGCCCTGCAATCATATCAATGCCACAAGTACCAAACACTTGGCGCTTGGCTGCGGCGACAAATTTATTACCTGGCCSAACAATTTTATCGACTGATGGAATCGTCTCCGTGCCATAAGCCATCGCCGCAATTGCTTGCGCACCACCCACAGCAAAGCCTTGTTGCACGCCTGACACATAAGCCGCCGCCAAGACCAAGTCATTGAATTCACCACCTGGTGTTGGCACAACCATGATGATTTTCTCAACACCTGCCACTTGCGCAGGCACTGCACTCATCAACACTGAAGATGGATAAGCCGCCTTGCCGCCTGGCACATACAAACCCACGCTATCTAACGCTGTGGAGCGCTGCCCAAGCGTTAAACCCGCACTATCTGTATAAGACCAATCATCTTGAA
>NVSF01000039.1 GCA_002401135.1 Zetaproteobacteria bacterium | reverse complement strand
CAATATGCTTGGGAGTCTTGAAGTAACTCGCCCTATTGAGCATCTTAAAAAAACAACTAGCCTTCGCCAATGAATATCCAAGATGCATCCCAATATTTAACCCCCAATTATGGTCGGTTCCCTATCACCCTTGTCAAAGGACAAGGCTCTCGTGTGTGGGATGATGCTGGCAATTCATACTTAGATTTCATGGCTGGTATTGCAGTGAACACTTTGGGTCATGCCCATCCCGCAATGATAGAAACAATCACCAAGCAAGCAGCCACCATGTTGCACTGCTCGAATTTGTATTTTAACCCACAACAAAACCAACTTGCCAAAAAATTGGTCGAACTTTCAGCTTTGGACAAAGTTTTCTTTTGCAATTCGGGTGCGGAAGCCAATGAAGCTGCCATCAAATTGGCGCGCAAATATTTCCATGACCAAGGTCTACAAAAATACGGCATTATCACGGCAACCCAATCTTTTCACGGCAGAACCATGCAGACCATTGCCGCCACGGGGCAAGATAAAGTCAAAGCAGGTTTTGCCCCACTTCCTGCTGGGTTTAAACATGTGCCATTCAATGATTTACCTGCGCTTAAAGCAGCCATTGATGACAGCACGGCAGCTATTATGCTCGAACCTTTGCAAGGTGAAGGTGGTGTTAATTTAGCCAACATTGAATACCTAGAAGGTGTTCGAGCATTATGTGATGAGCGAGATATTTTGCTTATCTTTGATGAAATTCAAACAGGTATTGGCAGATGTGGAACCATGTTTGCCTTTGAAAAAGCAGGTGTAAAACCTGATATTTTAACCCTTGCTAAAGGTTTGGGTGGTGGTGTGCCGATTGGCGCAATGTTAGCCACCGAAAAAGTTGGCGCATCATTAAGCGCAGGCTCACATGGCACAACATTTGGTGGTAATCCTATGTCATGTGCGGTCGCACTCACTGTGCTTGATGTGATGGAAAAAGATGACTTACTCAACAATGTACAAGCCAGAAGCGCCCAACTTCAGACAGGTTTGCAAAAGTTGGTTGCTACTTATGCCATATTTGAAGAAGTCCGTGGTGATGGATTATTGCTTGGCATCAAAGCCAATATCGAAGTCGTCCCCATCATCAACGCATGTCTGGGCAACGGTTTACTGGTGCTTGCCGCTGGTCCTCAGGTGTTGCGCTTTTTACCTGCATTGAATATCAGCGAAGCAGAAATCACGGAAGGTTTAGATATTCTAAATCAAAGCATCAAAGGATTGGACTTATGACAAACCCAAGACATTTTTTAACATTATTGGACATCAGCCCCGAAGAAGGCACAAGCATTTTAGCGCGCGGCATCGCCCTTAAAGCCAAACAAAAAAGCGGTGAAGCCCATCGCAGCCTTGAAGGCAAAGCTATGGCGATGATTTTTGAAAAAGCATCCACCCGCACCCGTGTTTCTTTTGAAACGGGCATGTTTCAGCTTGGCGGTCATGCGTTATTTCTACACTCTGAAACCACACAACTGGGCAGAGGTGAACCTGTATCTGATTCTGCTAAAGTCATTTCCAGCATGGTAGACATCATCATGATTCGCACCTTTGACCATGCCATGGTTGAGCAGTTCGCAGCCCACTCCTCTGTGCCTGTTATCAATGCGTTGACCGACTTAACCCATCCATGCCAAATCTTGGCGGACGTGATGACCTTTGTAGAACATCGTGGCTCTATCAAGGATAAAACCGTGGCTTGGATTGGTGATGGCAATAATATGACACACTCTTGGATTAATGGCTCAGTCACCTTTGGCTACACCTTAAATATCGCTACGCCTAACGGCTATACACCAGATGCAACACTATTACGTCATGCCATCAGCAAAGGTGCCAAAATCAACCTTTGCAACACCCCTCAAGAAGCCGTACAAGGCGCTGATTTGGTGACGACTGATGTGTGGGCATCTATGGGGCAAGAAGAAGAACAAAAAATCCGTGAAGCAGCTTTTAAAGACTACCAAGTGGACACTGCATTGATGAGCAACGCCAATAGCGATGCTTTGTTTATGCATTGCTTGCCAGCACATCGCGGCGAAGAAGTTGCTGCCGATGTGATTGATGGCAAACAGTCGGTGGTTTGGGATGAAGCAGAAAACCGCCTTCATGCCCAAAAAGCATTGATGGAATTTTTGATGAGTGTGTAAGCGTAAGCTGAATATAAACCACAGAGAGCGAAGAGAAACACAGAGATTTAAACCACGAAGAACACAAAGGGCACGAAGCTTTAGTGTGACGACCATCCCCTTTGTTAAGCTGCGCCTGAACAGGGTGACAAAGAAGGGATAAAGCAAAAAAGTTTTGCGCCCGCTTTGTCACCCTGTGAAGGAAACAAGTAGCTTATAAAGGGCAGCTTTTTGGTTCGTTTTTRTCTGTACAAAAATGAACAAGAAACCATACTATTTCACGTGCACAAAGGTGGGTTTGACTACACAATGCCAAATATCTTCAATCACATACCCGCTAACATACCCCAAGAAGTGTTTGAAACATTATTGGATAATGAATATGTCAAAATTGAACGCATTGTTTCTAAAGGTCATACATCGCCTGAATCAGGATGGTATGACCAAACACAACATGAATGGGTTATCTTGCTTGAAGGCGCTGCCACCATTACTTTTAAAGATGGCAAAGAAGCCGGTCTAACCAAGGGTGATTATCTCAATATCCCTGCTCACGTTAAACACAAAGTTTCATGGACTGACCCAAGCTGTGAAACCATTTGGCTGGCTATGTTTTATGGAAACAAACAAGCTGAGCTACCTGCTGATTAACCACGAATGCCAAGTGTCAGCCGACCATAAGGTGAATGGCGAAGCCAGAAAGTATCCCTTGGGGGACGCGGAGGCATCTTAGGATTTCTCCACTTCGCTATACTGCTGTCGAAATGGTAGAACACCGTGACAAACTTTAAATTAAATTTGACGATATAAATTAGAAGGTTATGCTTCACATCGGCTTGGGAGGGCTCTCTAATGACAATGAATAAAACAATCGCGGCATTTTTTGCCCTATTTCTATTAACCTCTACATCTGCTCAAGCTGATGATAACAAGTTTAATATCGGAATCGGCAGTTATACCTTAGTCATCACAGACCAAGTTAATACACAAACCTTTTCAGGTGCGGCACTGGTTGCAGGCTATATCGTCCATGAGTTTGTATCTATAAACACACATGTTTATTCATTAACAGATGAAAGCAACCAAGACATGAATGGTTATGACCTTACGCTTCGTTTGGGTAAGTTCTCATCTGGATTTACTGCTTTTGCGCAAGGTGGAATTTTCTCTGAAACCTTATCGTCCCCCACAACAACTGCGACTCGGGACTTTAGCGCAACATTTTTGGGTTTTGGAGCTGGCTACAAATGGGAAAGCGTTAGTGTTGAGCTTGATGTTTCTCGCCGTGCGATTAAAGACTACCAAGGTACCAGCACAGCAGATATTGATGCTGCTACGAGTTCATTAAGTGTTTCTTATCTTTTCTAAGTTAACCGAATTAACGTAATCTCAGGTTCATTGCCTAACCTTATCGGTGGACCCCAGTAACCTGTGCCAGGGCTGACATAAATCCAAGTTTTGTTATCATGCAAATGCAAACCTTTGATATAAGGGTTTGCCATTTTGGCAATAAAGTTCCACGGATAATACTGCCCACCATGCGTATGCCCTGAAAGCTGCAAATCAAAGCCAACCTCTGTCGCTTCAAAGATACTTTTGGGCTGATGCGCCAATAAGATTTTMACATCCACWTSMGGCGCRCCTGCGATTGCCTTTYTCGGGCTGGTTTGATGCGAAGCAATATGCCTRTCYGCACGGTAATCTGTCACCCCTGCCATCAGCAACKTCGCACCATCCACKTCAATCACTTCATGTGCATTCARCAAMACCGTAAAMCCAAGYCTTTKCATWTCGGCAATCCAAKCTTCTGCGCCCGAATAGTATTCATGRTTGCCTGTGATAAAATACTTGCCGTGTTTGGCTTTGAGTTGCCCCAGTGGCGCAACATCATCTTTTAACCGCGCCACAGAACCATCAACCAAATCACCTGTCATCACAATCATATCGGCATCCAAAGCATTCATTTGCTGCACCAGCGTTTCCACATAGCCCTTTTTAATCATAGGACCAATATGCAAGTCGGTGAACTGGACGATTTTTAGCTTTTGCAAGGCTTCTGGCACATTACCCAACGGCACTTGTATCTGTTTAACGATTGCCCCACCCACTGCTTGTTCAATGCCAATACCTGTGGTGATACCCACGCCACTAAGCACACCCAAACTTACAGTGGATGTCATAAACTGTCTGCGTTCGGGGTTGGATTTTATTTTATGTGTTAGCGCATGAAATATATCAATCACCATGTATGCAATAAATAATAGCGAGAAGAATCCCATGTTGAGATACACAAACCATGCCAACATATCCGTAGTATCATTGATGATGCCAAATAAGCGCAAAGCCATAGCGGACGTAGACAGCAGCCAAACCACAAACAAATAACCCCAAACAAGTCTTCTGGTGGCTAAAGTGGGCAAGTGCATACGCCAACCCACATAAAACGACATCARSGCRGAAATCAGTGAAGCAATCAACATAAACCAAATCATGGTGTGAGCGTAACCCGCCAAGTGTGAACGTAAGCYTAAAGCTTGCTTAGATAAGTTGGGAAGCTCAGCATTTGCCCATGAAACAACTGCTCAAAAATCATACCCTGATTATCCTTGGCTGGTTGTTTGTGCTTTTGGGTTTGATTGGTGTTGTGTTGCCCGTGTTGCCCACCACCCCGTTTATGATTGTCGCCGCTGCATTGTTTGCCAAAAGTTCACCACGCTTTCATCACATGCTACTCAATAACCGCTGGTTTGGTGACATMTTACGCGATTGGGAAGAGCGACATGTTGTCAGCCGAAAGATCAAAATTCGCGCYACGGCTTTRATTGYRCTCACCTTCTCCATTTCAATTGCCATRTTATACCAACATCATGGGTTACAACTGATGCTGATAAGCATTGCGTTTATTCTGCTGTTCTTTTTATGGCGATTGAATGAGGATAACACCCACCCACCATGAGCATACAATCAAACATCGCCCAATATATCGCCGAGCAAGGTTATTGCGTTATGGACAAGGCATTGCCTGAATCTATTTGCCAACATCTTTATCAACGTGTCTCTAACTTACCAACATCAGCATTTAAGGATATGGGTGTTGGTCGCGGTAATCAGTTGCATATAGACAAAACTTATCGCAGCGACAAATCGCATTGGTTGATGGGTGAACACCCTGCGGAACAAGCTTATTTGGCTTGGATGGAAAGCTTACGCTTGGAAGTGAATCAACATCTATTCATGGGTTTGTTGGATTATGAAGCACACTTTGCCCACTACGCGCCCAAAAGCCTATACAAGCGGCATTTGGATGCCTTTAAAGGTCAAAATAATCATAGCAGCAGGCAACTCACTACGGTCTATTATCTCAATCCAGACTGGCAGACTGATGACGGTGGTGAACTGTTAATGTATCAAAATGAACAAAGCACAGAACCATTCAAACGCATTGCACCTGAAATGAATCGCTTGGTGGTCTTTCTTAGTGATGAATTTCCACATGAAGTGCTGGCTGCCAATCGGGATAGATACAGCATTGCAGGTTGGTTTCRTTTAAAGCCTTAATCACTAAACATAAAGAGCGCAGAACTTATGAGGGATAATTCACCCTGCTATATCTTCGCCAAAATAAGTTGCGAAAGAAGGGGTGAAGCAAAACCACTTGTTTTGCACCCGCTTTCGTGGGTTATTTTGGGAACACGAAGATATTTAGGGCGTTTTCTTTGGTTCGTTTCTTTGACGACAAAGAAATGAACGAAAAAACCTTTTGCTAAAGCTGTGGATACGCCTTCAAAATATCTTCAAACCTATCAAACACGGCAAGCGCACCTTCTGCTTTTAAAATATGCGCAGGTTCTACGCCAAAAGACACACCATACGAACGTACACCCGCAGCTTTTGCCATTTGAATATCAAATCTTGAATCACCAATCACAGTTGTATTGGCAGCCACCGCACCCATCTCAGCCATACATTCATTGACCATGGCAGGATGTGGCTTGGASRWRCAAATATCGGCGGTRCGCCACACTGGAAAGAAGCGCTGTAAATCAAACACATCAAACACGCGCAACAAACCACSRCTKGATTTACCTGTGACCACRCCCATGRCATARCCTCGSCYAYCCAATTCTTCCAATGTTTCAATCACATTGGGGTACAAAGCAAGGCTGGAYTCCATCSCTCGATAGTTGCTGCCATACGATTCACAAAGCTTGGTTTTTAAATTTTCATCCAAATCATCATCTGCCAGTTGTTCCACTGCAGCAAGCAAGGATAAACCAATAATGCCCAATACATCTTGGTAGTTTGGCTCGGCTAAACCGTGGTCAGTGAATGCTTTTTGCATGGCTTGCGCAATTGCGCCGTGCGAATCGGTAAGTGTGCCGTCACAATCGAATAAAATAAGTTGTAGGGGCTGATTATTCAGTGGAAACATCCTTTGTGGCAGCTTCTTGTTCGAGCCACGCATCTTGCGTGCGTTTGACCTGCCACGTCAATACTTTATCCACTGTCATGACAAGTTCAGCATCAGCCAAGCGGATATAAGTGTTGGTTAAGTCTGTTGCAGGTTTTCCAATAAACACATCCAACAACACTTGACCCTGATTGTCTTTGAGCACCACTTGATTTTCAGCAACCGCAAAACGGGCAAACGTATCCTTATTTCTACTGGCAATGCGCTTGACTTGCATGGTTTGTAAATCATGCAGAAGTTGATCCACAGCTAAAACATTCAAGTAGGTGGTTTTATCACTACCCATAAGCCGCCATTGCAGACCTTCCTTCTTCGCTGCCAAGCTTGGTTTATCTTGGATATGAATCGCTAACTCAGCCACATCCTGCAACACAAAACCAGACAATGGAGGAATGGCTTGGTATGTGTTTTTAGGCGACTGTTGCGTTACAATCAAYGCTATCAAACCCAGTGTGATGATGACTGCAATCAATTCTTTCATGTGTTTGTTTCCCATGTTTGATGTCTACGTTTACGAAGCGCTAACCAGCGCCATCCTGCCAACATCAATAACAACGCAGGTAAAGCAAATACCCACACCACYTTGAAGAATGTTCGCCCTTGTTTAGCCAACGGCTCAAGTGGGCGTTGCGTCACCCCTTTGGAGCGCAGCTCWATCAATGCTTCATCATGGCTCAACCAGTCCAACATGTTCAAAATCAATACGGTGTTTGYCCCATCAATAAAYTCATTATCCARCAACGCGCTAGACCCYGASACRATCAACCGCCCGTTKGTKGTGCTGTTGATATGTTCTGCKTCYKTACTMTCCGACTTGCTCGCATCAAATGCMGATGTCATKTTGCCTTCTTKCACCAACATCAGCGTTTGTGGTGAYTGYTGYAAACCTTGGAAGCGTTCACGCATGGATAACAATGGATTCACATCAAATGGTGGACCAGATTGCACTGCAGTCCACTCGGAAGATGTGAGCAATGTGCCTCGCCCATCGCCTTCATTTTGCCACAACAATGGTGCTGAAAACGGCATACTTAATGCCTCCAAACCTTGGCTGACCACATGTTGATGGTTGATGTTCACCACATTGGGGATAAACGGAAAATCCACCACCGAACGAAAAGCAAAGCCACCCTGCTGCTGATTGACTGTGATACGGCTGGCTTGTTGATCCATGACCAAACCWGGCTCTACGGACACACCCAAGTCGCTYAAYAACCAATCATTGGCATAAYTATCCACTGGYTGCATCACAAAACCTGCTTGCAACATCGGCTCGGCATTGGAAGCAAGCACAAACACCCCGCCACCTGTCATGCGGAATTGGTCGAGATGATAGCGAAAGGATTGCGAAGGCTTCTTATCCACACCCGCCACAATCAAAGCTTTCACATGCTCTGGTACTGCTTCTGTGGTTAAATCCRCATCCATCACATCATAATCATCTTGAAGAAGTTGTTGTAAGGTCTGCAATTCAGCCACGCCTTTCGCACCAAAACCTGTGGCAAGGGCAATGGTTTGTTTGCCTTTGCCTGTAAGCTTCTTGATTTTTCGCGTCAACAAATATTCAAAACCTGCATCGGTTTGCACCACAGGAATGGTTTCTTGTTTATCCAAATATTCAATGACAATGGCTAAGTATGCTTGACGCACTTGCGCCCTATCATCTTCAATGACTTGCACTTGAACTTTGGGGATTTGCAAAGCCTGCAACGATGCTTGCACATTCACATCATCTTCAGGGTTAATCATTTCAAAGCCAAGGTTACCTTGGGCTGCATCGCGGTAGCTCATCAACTTATCTTCAACAAATTGTCTAAGCTGCCCATAAGGTTGCGGCAACCCTGATGTRAAATAAGCTTTGATTTGAATCGGCTCATCCAAAGCTACAAGCACTTGTTGGGTAGATGCGGACAAGCTTGATGTTTGGTTATCGCTCCAATCGCTACGGATATGCGAGCCTTGTGCTACGGCAAAAAGCAGCACACTGATGAGCAGCACAAAGGATAAGCTTAACCATGCTTTGCGGCGAATCTGATGACGCATATCAGCCATAACTTACCTCCACCGCCTGCGCTCAAGCGCAAACCATGTAAGACTTAAAAATATCACAGTTAAACTGATAAACAGCATCACATCTGCCAGCGAAACCACGCCCCTAAGCATCTGTTGGTAATGATTGATTGGACCAAGCAATGCAATCCAGTCTTGCACCACAATCGGCAAGGTTGGCGAAGCTTGGGTAATCAAAAATACGACCAACAACAAAATCAAACCTACAATATAGGCAATCATAGCGTGTTTGGTTAATGAAGATGCATACAAACACATCGCAGAAAACAAAGCCGCAAGCAGCCATGCCGTCAAATAAGATGATAACACTATGCCCATATCAAGATTGCCCAACAACGATAAAGTGAGCGGATACAACCAAGTTAAAGCCAATAGAAAGGTGATATGCCCAAGCAAACTCAAATACTTGCCCAACACAATATCAATAGTGCGCGTGGGCATGGTGGATAAGAGCTCATACGTGCCATCATGCAATTCATCCGCCAATAAACGCATGGACATGGCAGGGATAAAAAAGATATATAACAACGGCAACACAGCAAACCAATGGCGCATATCCGCTTGCCCATTAAGGAATAAGCTGCTGCCAAAGAAAAAACCTGATGCCAATAAAAAGGCAATCGACACCACATAACCTTGYGGYGTRTCCAAACTRATYCKCCATTCYTTYTGRCATAAAGCMAWCATSGCRCTCATGMYRAWYSWCCWSYTKSTKKKRWYWRWNNNTGGAACACATCTTCCAATGTTGCCCGCTCATTGCGCATTTCCAACAGCACAACATCACTTGCCACAGCCGCATGAAACAATGCCTCGGCAAGTTGACATTCAGGGTCTGAATGTTGGATTTCAATGTGTATTGAGCCATCTTTTAAAGTGTTTTGATGCAAGACTTCCACATCGGATAATGTTGTTTGTAGTTGTGCCAACACCTTATCCGCATCACCTTTGATGGTGGCTGATACCAGCACCCCACCTTGCGCTTGTTTGGACAACTCGGCCGTTGTACCTAAGGCTTGCAACTCACCCTTATCAATAATCATCATACGGTCGCACACGGCTTCTACTTCGGGAAGGATATGAGAGGATAAAAGCACCGTTTTTTGTTCACCCAAGCGGCGAATCAGGTGGCGAATCTCAACAATCTGGTTGGGGTCTAAACCTGTGGTGGGTTCATCTAAAATCAAACATTGCGGGTCGTGAAGCATGGATGCTGCAAGCCCTACACGCTGGCGATAACCTTTGGATAATTCTTCAATGCGGCGAAACATCACCTGCTCCAAGCCGCAAGCACTTGCCATTTCACGAATTTTATCGTGAAGCGTGGCTTTAGGGATGCCATGCACTTTACCTGTGAATTGCAAATAAGCTTCCACGTCCAAATCGTGGTAAGACGGCGCATGTTCGGGCAAATAACCCACCAAGCGGCGAACTTGGATGGACTCTGCCAAAGATAAACCATCAATRTTTGCATCACCTGAAGAAGGGGGAAGAAAGCAGGTGAGCATTTTCATGGTGGTCGACTTGCCAGCGCCATTGGGGCCAAGCAGCCCCATGACTTCGCCGCGTTTAACTTCAAAGCTTAAATCTTTGACGGCAAATTGGTCGCCGTACATCCGTGTTAAGTGTTCAGCTTTAATCATAGCAGAAATATATGCACTCCAAAATCAAGATTCAAGGGGTGAATTCACACGCCAACAAAGCGAGTTTCACCAATTCTATTTTTGTGCGAACCAAGGCTAAAATCATGCTGAAACCGCAGTTTGCTTATTGCAAATGAGGATTGATACATGATTTTTAACGCAGGTGCAGTCAAAAAGAGTTTGGTGAAAACGCTTTTAGTCTGCTTGCTGGCGAATCCAAGTCGGCACATCAATATTATCATATGCTGCTGCTTGCGGTGCAGTTTGTGCTTGTGCATGTCCACTGCCAACTGAATAGCCTGGCATAGGCACACTATCCAAAATGGGCAGTTTTGGTGTGCGCAATGGCTGCACTGTTGCAAGCTTAGGTGCTGTTTGTTTTTGTAAACCTGTTGCCACCACTGTTACACGCAATTCATCCCCCGCATCCGCATCAAACACAACACCACAGTTCACGTYGGCATCTTCATCCACCATATTATAAATAATGTTCATCACTTCATCATATTCWGCCATRGATAATGAATCTTCWGTTGCMGTGACRTTGACCAACAAMCCTTGSGCACCATGAATATCGACTTCTTCAAGCAGTGGTGAGGTGATTGCAGCTTCGGCTGCTTCGCAAGCTCTGCCTTCGCCTGATGCTGTGCCCATACCCATCATAGATAAACCTTGGTTTTCACGCATCACAGCCGTAACATCAGCGAAATCCACGTTGATGTAGCCTGGTTTGGTAATCATATCTGAAATACCGCGCACAGCTTGCAACAAAATATCATCTGCAATCAAAAATGTATCTTTCATGGTCGTGTTTTTGCCTGCCAAACCAATCAATTTTTGATTGGGGATGGTAATCAAAGTGTCCACTGCTTTGGTCAACTCAGTAATACCTTCATCGGCAAAACGCATACGGCGCTTTCCTTCAAACATAAATGGTTTAGTCACTACACCAACCGTTAAGATGCCCATTTCTTTAGCCACTTCTGCGATTACAGGTGCAGCCCCAGTACCTGTGCCGCCACCCATGCCAGCAGTGATAAACACCATTTCTGTGTCTACAAGTAACTCTTTRATATGYGCMCKRTCYGASTCTGCYGCWTCACGWCCMAYTTCAGGTTTRCCACCWGCRCCYAAACCTTTGGTGCTGTGTGAGCCCAATTGCAAACGTGTTTCCGCTAGGCTGCGYCCCAATACCTGTGCATCTGTGTTTGCTGCAATAAAATCAACACCCGACAGGTTCTGCTCAATCATATTGTTCAAAGCATTACCGCCGCCGCCGCCAACGCCAATCACCTTGATGCTTGCGACTTGTTTCTCTGTATCGTCTAAAGTAAAAGCCATTTTATTTCCCCTTTCTTTCATTTYTTATTGTTTTATTTTTTGTTATTCTTTTAAACTGGTTTTGTGTTCGTCGGCGCATACTACCCTCCAAACCATCGTCGAAGACTGGCAAAAATACTGCCGCCACTTCGCTTCTCATCATTGCGRTATTCCTGCTCATTACGGTAGCGGTATCCATATTGGATAAGCCCTACACCTGTTGCATAAATCGGGCTGTTGACCACATCGACTAAGCCGCCAATGTTCTGTGGACGACCAATACGTACAGGTAGCTCAAATATTTCATCGGCAAGCTCTTGTGTGCCTTCGAGCAAACTACTTCCGCCTGTAAGCACCACACCTGCTGCCACCAACTCTTTATAACCTGAGCGGTCTAACTCTTCGCGCACCAATTCAAACAACTCCTGCATACGCGGCTCAAGCAATTGCGCCATGACTTGYCTTGGCATGGATTGTGGTGGGCGACCACCCACGCGAGGCACTTCCACAGTTTCTTCTGCTGAAATCATCGAGGTCATACATGAGCCATATTTCTTCTTCAAAATATCRGCTTCTCTGGCTGATGTGCGYAAACCYGCYACCAAATCATTGGTCAWATGGTCGCCGCCGACTGGAATCACAGCCGTATGCCGAATCGCACCATCAATAAACACCGCCAAATCCGTTGTGCCTCCGCCAATATCTACCAACAACACACCAATATCTTTCTCATCTTGGCTAAGCACAGACTCACTGGATGCAATTTGCTCCAACACCATATCTGCCACATCCAAGTCACAACGATTACAGCACTTGATAATGTTCTGCGCCGAAGACACCGCACCCGTAATCACATGCACCCGTGTTTCCAAGCGCACGCCACTCATACCCACTGGCTCACGAATACCATCTTGCCTATCAATGATATATTCCTGTGGAARKACRTGTAARATTTGYTGRTCTGCTGGGATATTCATCGCTTTGGCRGCTTCTACCACACGYGTCACATCTTCTTCGGTGACTTCTCCATTTTTCGTCGCCACCACACCATGACTGTTGTAACCACGAATATGTGAACCTGCGATACCCACATACACCTTTTTGATGTCCACATCTGCCATCAGTTCCGCTTCTTCAATAGCAAGACGAATGGATTCGACTGTGCTCTCAATATTGACCACCACACCTCGGCGCAAACCTTTGGATGGATGCGTGCCAATGCCGACAATATCAATGCGCCCATCRGCGGCTGCCTCTGCAACAATACAAGCGATTTTGCTTGTCCCAATATCTAAACCTACAATGATTTGATTGTCTCTACTCATTATATAATCTCCTGCCTTGCTGGTCTGATAAACCATCGTTCTGGTATTCTTGCATCAATGCGCCAGTGCCTTTTCGCCCAACGTGGATTGTTTAAAATATTAATCACTTGCACCACATCATGTTCAAGGTTTGCCATCTCAATAAACCATTGCTCACCCTTGGCGAAGTTCAGGCGCCAACCGTCATCATCTGCAACCAGTTCACTTAGATTGAGCAACTTCCGCACATCATATTTGTTTAAAACCGATAACATTTGGCTTGCTGCTTGTAGCTGTGCTGCGTCAGCACGCAAAATGGGCAAATCTATGTTTTCTCCGCGTCTTAAAGCTCTGTATACTACGCCATGTTCATCCATCAGCATCACTTGTTGGGTCTGGTTACTTTTCCACAATGCCATTGGCATTCTTGCTTTAGCTTTGATTAACAAACCATCTGGTAAAACTCGACTCACTTGCAATTGTTGAATATCAGGTACTTTTTCCAATAAATCGGCTTGCAAACTTGAGGCTTGGGTATGCCAAAAGTCCAAATGGGTTTGCTGTTGCAGATAAACTTCAATTTGTTGTTTCACATGCGGTTCAGCATCAATATCCCAATACGACACCGTCATTTGATGGTTCAATTTCCACATACCAAACCCGCACAGTACAATGGCAGAGGACACCGCCAAACCTCGGAGCATCGCTTGCAGCCAACGCGTCGGACGTTTCACAGGTTTGACCACTGCTTTTCTACGGCGCATATTGCCTGCATCTTTTTTGTATTTGGAGAAAAACATCATGACTTTTCTCCGTGTTTTTTTTGTTCTGCTACTAAAGCAGCTTCAACAAT
>NVSF01000038.1 GCA_002401135.1 Zetaproteobacteria bacterium | reverse complement strand
CTTACAAACAGTGAGTTCTCATCAATAAACAAAGGCTCTAAACCTGAAAGACGACATTGCACAGGCACGTCGGGAATCACGCGTGGGGCAACACCTTCTACCGCCTCCGCCATAGCGCGGATGTGGTCAGGCGAAGTGCCGCAACAACCACCAATAATATTTAAAAATCCAGACCTAGCCCATTCGCCAATCTCGGCCGCCATTTCTTCAGGTGTTTCATCATAACCACCCATGGCATTGGGAAGCCCTGCATTGGGATGGGCATTGATATAACATGGCGAAGTATTGGATAACTCCTCAATATATTGGCGCAATTCACCTGCACCTAACGCACAGTTTAGACCAATGGAAATCGGCTCGGCATGTGCCATAGAGTTATAAAATGCCGTGGCAGTTTGCCCAGATAAGGTGCGCCCAGAGGCATCGGTAATTGTGCCTGAAATGATAATGGGAAGCTCAATTCCAATCTCTTCAAAAGCTTCTTTGACGGCATAAATCGCAGCCTWGGCATTGAGCACATCAAATACGGTTTCGATGAGAATAATATCCGAGCCGCCTTCCACCAAACCTTTGGTAGCGACTTTATAGGTCTCCACCAACTCCATGAATGTTACATTGCGAAAGCCAGGGTCATTCACATCAGGAGAAATCGAAGCCGTGCGCGATGTCGGACCAATCGTGCCCGCTACAAAGCGTGGCTTGGCATCAGTCGAAACCGCATCACATGCTTCACGCGCCAGCTTTGCCCCTGCCACATTCATTTCATACACCAATTCTTCCATGCCATAATCAGCCATGGATGGTTTATTGGAGWTAAACGTGTTGGTCTCAAGAATATCAGCGCCCGCGTCCAAATATGCGGTGTGAATATCTTTAATAATCTGTGGTTGGGTTAAAGAAAGTAAGTCGTTATTACCTTTAAGCTCAGATGGCCAATCAGCAAATCGCTCACCGCGATAATCAGCTTCTTCAAACTTATAGGCTTGRATCATSGTGCCCATMGCACCATCAAGMARAAGAATRCGTTGCTGSATTTGTTGYGAMATTAAATCAAAAGAYGGATGTTTTTTCATGGGCAAAGATTATCAGGTCTTTGGCGTATTACAAAAGCTTAAACGCTTCTTTTACTTTCTATTTTAGAAGTATACCACTAACTTTCGGTTTAATATGCTTTATAAATAAGATCTTGGAAGAGGAAATAATGAAACTATCAGATGCAGTAGCTCAACTCAGAAATGCACGAGCTGCACACAAAGCTTGGGTGGCAAGAGCAGAGGCACTTATTGCAGGCATGAACGTAGATAAAGAGCATATTCCAATGCTACCAACCGATTGTATTTTTGGTAAGTGGTACTATGGTTCTGGGCAAATGTTGCGCAACCTTCCAGCATACCACGCCATGGAAAAACCACATGATGAGTTGCACCGCACATACATGAAAATCTTTAAGCTTTTGTTTGATGAGCCTGATGTATCTGCATTTGGWCGAYTGTTTGGYGGYAAAGCCAAAGCCAAAAAAGAGCAGCTMAAACAAGCCGAGGCACTGTTTAGCCGCCTAAAAAATATTTCAGATGAAGTTTGTGAAGTATTAGAAACTTTAGAAAAGCAGCTTATTGCCGCAGCGCATAAACAAAGYAAAAACACCATCAATAAAACATTGGGCTAACCCCACAACCAGCGCATAAAAAAGGCTCGCGTTGCGAGCCTTTTTTATKCTTGTATTTTTGAATAACCTCTACATCAAGACGCGTTCAATGCCGCCATCTTTAATGCGTTCAACAAACATTTTCTGCCAATCATCACCATGCAGCTGTTTGGCAAGTTCCACCACGATATAATCCGCCTCAACCCCTGATACATCTTCAAGCCTAGATAGGCCTTGCAAACATGCAGGGCATGATGTGAGAATTTTCTGATTTTCATCCCCCAATAGTTTAAGCTTTTCACTGGCTTCAACCATTTTCTCTTCTTTTCGCGCTCTGATTTTCCCTGAAATTTCTGGGTGGGCCGCCGCAAGCGTGCCTGCCTCAGCACAGCACTCTTCAGACTCCACTGATTTTTTATTAAGTAATGATTCAATCACGACTTCAGAGCCGTGACGTTTCAAAGGATTATGGCATGGCTCATGATACATGTATTGCACCCCTTCCACATCATCCACACTCACCCCTTTGGTCATCAAATACTCGTGAATATCAATCAATGGCGCATCTTTAAACACTTCTTGCAACTCATAACGCTCCAATTGGTCATAACAKGTRCCACACGAKACRATSACYGCYTCAAAATCAAGATACGACAATGCATTTTTCAAGCGGTGAAACAACACACGGTTGTCATATGTCATTTGGTCGCCTTGTTTATGGTCGCCTGATGCTGTGCTTGGATAACCACAACACAAATAAGACGGTGGCAACACCACATTTAACCCTAAATCAAACAACATGGCTTGKGTRGCWATRCCCACTTGYGAGAAYAAACGCTCAGAGCCACAGCCTGGAAAATAAAACACAGCTTTACCATTGGCTTTTTTCGGGTCTCTCAGAATCGGAATCATATTTTTATCACGCGATTCAATGCCTAGAATTTGGCGCGAAGTTTTAAGCGGCAATGTTGGCAATGGTCGCTCAACAAAATTAATCACTTGCGCCTGAATACCTTCCAAGTTCCGTGTTGCCGCAGGTTTATCTTTGATGACACCCATCATTTTAGCCGCTTTATGCAACCATTGATGCCCTTTATAACTCCAACGAATACCCACTTCACGCACAATTTTGACCAAGTCTGGATTTTGAATCACCAAGAACATCAACGATAATTTCGACACAATATTAAAGCGTGCTTGACCTTTATCTTTAAGCAATGCACGCATTTTTTCAGTGACTGCACCAAAATCAATATCCACAGGACATGGTGCTTCGCATTTATGACAAATAGTGCAGTGATTGGCAACATCATGTAACCCTTCAAATTGCTCAAAAGATATRCCAGCACCCGTTTGTGATTCATACAAAAAGGCTTCAATAATCGCACCTGATGCTTGAATCTTATTGCGTGGTGAATACAGCATATTGGCACGCGGAAAATGGGTATTGCACACAGGTTTACATTTACCGCAACGCAAGCATGGTGAAATCTCTTCAGAAAGCTCTGTTAAATCAGCAGCTTCCATAATCACAGCTTCATGCTCCAATAAATTAAAGCTTGGTGTGTAGGTTAAGCTCAAGTCCAAACCTGGCTGCAATTTACCACGATTAAACAAGTCTTCTGGGTCTGCACCTTTCAAATAATGTGCAGTTTCAGCTAATATTTCATCACTTAAATATGCCAGTTTGGTAATACCAATGCCATGCTCACCAGAAATAACGCCGCCCAGTTCTTCAGCTTTGACCATCACCTTTTCAACCACATGGTGTGCTTTACGCATCATCACATAATCGTTGGAATTGACAGGGATATTGGTATGCACATTGCCATCACCAGCGTGCATATGTGTTGCCACAACGATACGCCCTGAAAGCACATCTTGGTGAATCGCTTTGATGCTCGCTACCAAACCATCATTACCTTGTAAACGCTCTAATAATGGTGCTTCCACTTCTTTGCGATATGAAATACGCAAATCACCACGTTGAATCACTGCAAACAAGGTGTCTTCGTTTGTATAACTTACACCATCAAGGTGAACGGCTAAATCTTTAGCAGGCTGGTGCAGCCCTTTAAGAAACTGCCCCCACTTGTGTTGAGCTGCTTCAACAACAAGTAAACAAGTATCTAGTTTTTCACCCAAATACACATCATCTTCAAGGCTTAATTCTTGACGTATCAGTTGATCATCAGAATCCAGCTTGGCTTTGGTCTGTGCAAAATAAACAGCTAAACCTTCCAACATATCCAACTTGTTGGCGATAGAGTTTTCAATATTCAGCAACTCAACATAATCATTGTATTCAGAAAGACGGGGCAATGGAATCACCACATCTTCATTCATTTTAAAGGCGCGAGTATGTTTGGCAATGGCTGCCATACGCCCTCTATCACCCCAAAAACGATTCCTATCTTCTTTGGAAATCGCCACAAAACCTTCGCCGTTGCCATCAGATGCAAACTTACAAATGTCCGCACAAGCTTGAGCCACACTTTTCTCATCATCACCCGACACATCAATCAACAAGACCACGCGTGGTCGCTCTCTGCGCGTTGCTTTGCTTACATAATTAATGGCTTTGACATATTTCTCATCAAAATGCTCAAAACCTTCCAAATAAACATTTTCAATCGCATCCACATGGGTTTTGATATTCACCAACGCTCGGGTGGCATCAACAAGCTTTTGCCCAAAAAATTCGCAACATACCGTGCGTGTCACATCATAAGCGCGGTGCAAAATAAAGGTGGCTTCCGTGATAAAACCGTCTGTCCCCTCTTTTTGAATGCCTGGCAAACCGCCCATGGCTTTGCGCGTCACATCTTTACCCAAACCTTCACGGCGGAAAGTTGAGCCTGCTAAATTCAATGTTTCTTCCGATATAAGTTTGCCAGTGTCCGCAGATGTTTTGGTGAGTTTGAATTCTACTTCATCTTCATCGTGTAATTTGCCCATGTTGTGATTGATGCGCTCCACAAGAAGCCAATGTCCATCGGGTGTCACCATCTTCCAACTTAGAAGGTTATCAACGCAAGTTCCCCAAATCACAGCATGTTTACCACCTGCATTGGAGGCAACATTTCCGCCAATCGTACATGCCCAAAGGCTGGTTGGGTCGGTTGCAAAGACATGCGGTTTGGAAGCATCCATGACTTTACCTGTCACCGCACCTGCACCAGCAGAAATTGTCGCAACATCACCTTGTTCACCAATATTTTGAATATTTATCTTGCCGATATGGTCAAATTTCTCCACATTAATGATGACTGAATCATTGGAAAGTGGCACAGAACCACCACATAGACCCGTGCCGCCACCGCGTGGAATCACCACCAAATCAAGCTTAGCAATCGTGCGAATCAAACCAGGTAATTCATCAGCAGTATCGGGCGTTAAAACACAAAAAGGTAAATGTGAGCGCCAGTCGGTAGCATCGGTAGCATGATGACTTAAAGTGAAGGCATCAAAATGAACATTATTTTTATGCGTATATTTGGCAAGTGCGCGTTTTGCATTGCGTCGGCGTTTGTTTTCTTTTTCAAACCAGCCATAGAAATCTTCAAGCATTCGCTCGGTGCAACATGCCACTTTGGTAGCGCGCGCATTATCAACAGCACCCTCCTTGATGCGCGTAATACGCTTTTGATGCTGATAGCGCATCTTTTTAAGACGTTTAGGATGTTTTAACAGGTCATTTTTAAGGAAAATATTGCGCTCAACAATCCAAACATCACCCAAAATATCAAATAACAGGCGTGCCGAGCTGCCTGTTTTACGCTGCACACGAAGCACATTTAAGTCATCCCAAATCTCTTCACTTAGAAAGCGTTTTACAATTTCACGGTCTGAATAAGACGTGTAATTATAAGGTATTTCGCGGATATGCTCACTCACAAATGTCACTCCATGGTATGCTGATAATAATAGTATCAACTGCCCTTATTGAGAAAAATCAGCGCAAGCGTAACAGCCTTACATGAAAATAAACTAAATGATTGCATATGCGTAAATTTGTAACTGTTMTCATCCGCCTCAAATGGTTAGGGTTCGCTCAGATTAACGCAGGAGACCTTCAACATGGCAAAGCAAGACGATTCATTTTCAGCATTCGACCAAGCAGCACTCGATTACCACAGTCAACCCACACCTGGTAAGATTACTGTGCGTCCCAGCAAACCTTGTGTAACCCAGCGCGATTTGGCTCTCGCCTACTCACCTGGTGTCGCCATCCCCTGTTTAGAGATTGAGAAAGACCCGTCTAAAGCTGATTTGTACACATCACGTGCTAACCTCGTTGGTGTGATTAGTAATGGTACTGCCGTGTTGGGTTTGGGGAACATCGGCGCACTGGCAAGTAAACCTGTGATGGAAGGTAAAGGGATTTTRTTTAAACGCTTCGCCGATATTGATGTGTTTGATATTGAAATCGACGAATTAGACCCTATGGCATTTGTAGAAACAGTTGCCCGCTTAGAGCSAACCTTTGGCGGCATCAACTTGGAAGACATCAAAGCACCTGAATGTTTCATCATTGAAGAAGAACTCAAAAAACGCGTTAATATTCCTGTGTTACACGATGACCAACATGGTACGGCTGTGATTACTGCCGCRGCCCTCATTAACGCCCTCATTCTACAAGACAAAAAAATTGAAGATGTAAAAATTGTCTGCCTTGGTGCTGGCGCTGCTGGTTTTGCCTGTATGCGTTTGATTGAAGAGCTTGGCGCGCAGAAAAAGAACATGTATTTCCTTGACCGTAAAGGTGTGATTTACAACAACCGTGGTGATGACTTACCCTTCCATAAAGCCCACTTCGCCAATGGTGAACAAGACATGAACCTTGAAGAAGTGATGAAYGATGCCGATGTGTTTCTTGGTTTATCACAAGGCAACATGGTGTCTCCTGAAATGCTCAAAAGCATGGCGGCYAAACCCATTGTCTTTGCCATGGCGAATCCAACACCTGAAATCAATTATGATATAGCCATGGACACCCGCCCTGATTTAATCATGGCAACAGGTCGTTCAGACCACCCCAATCAAGTGAATAATGTGCTTGGGTTTCCGTTTTTATTCCGTGGTGCTTTGGATGTGCGCGCCACCACCTTCAATGAAGAAATGAAAATTGCTGCGGTATATGCGTTAGCCGAATTAGCCCGTGAAGAAGTGCCTGCATCCGTGCTCAAGGTTTATGGTGAAGAAAAACTTCGCTTTGGCCCTAAATATATTTTGCCCAAACCTTTTGACCCACGTTTGATTGAAGTTGTGCCCACGGCTGTTGCCAAAGCTGCCGTAGCCACAGGTGTTGCCAGACAACCCATCACTGATTTCAAGGCTTACGCCCAAGACTTGGCAGGTCGCATCGACCAATCCCGCACATTTATGCGATTGCTTACTGAAAAAGCCAAACAACAACCTGCACGTTTGGTCTTGCCCGAAGGCGAAGACCCAACTGTGATTCATGCAGCATCTGTGATGGCATGTGATGGCATTGCAAAACCGCTATTGCTCGGTGATGCTGAAGTCATCAAAACCCAAGCCAAGATGATGCGCCTAGACATGAGTGGTGTTGAAATCATCGACCCTCACCATGAAGACTCTCGCTTTGAAAGCCTTGCAGATGCGCTTTATTTTGACCGCAAACGTCAAGGTGTGTTGCGGCATGAAGCCATCAAAATCTTGCGTCATAATAAAAATATTTTAGGCTCACTGCTCGTTCGCCAAGGCTTTGCAGATGGTATGCTCACAGGGCGCACCAAGCATTACCCCGATGCCCTAAGCCCTATCCTCAAAGTGCTCGGGCATGATGAGAAAACAGGTGAACACCATCACGTCTATGGCATGTATATCCTTATCATGGAAGAACATGCCTACTTCTTAGCCGACTGCACAGTAAATGTGGATATGAATGCAGAGCAGCTTGCCGAGTTGGCAAAACAAACTGCAGATACTGTTGAGTCGCTGGGTTGGGAGCCCAAGGTTGCCATGTTATCCTTCTCTAACTTTGGCAGTTCCAACCATCCTGAATCCAAAAAAGTTGCAGATGCCGTTGCTATTCTACATCGAACATACCCTGATTTGGTTGTTGATGGGGAAATGCAAGCAGACACGGCTGTGAATGCTGATATTATAAGCAGCTACCCCTTCTCCAAGCTGCAAGGCAGTGCAAATGTTTTGGTATTCCCAACCATGCAAGCAGGTAATATTGCATACAAACTACTCAAAGAACTCAGTGGTGCCACGGCTATTGGCCCTATTCTTATGGGTTTACCCCAACAAGTTCATGTCTTACAAACTGGGGCAAGTGTTGATGATATTGTAAATATGGCTACGATAGCTTCAGTTCGCACAAAAACTTAACAACACTCGGAGGGGAAAATGCAAGAAATTTTAAAGCATATTCCGTTGTTTTCAGAATTGGATGCAGGAGAATTGGCATCCATTTACAAACTCATTACCATCAACGATGTTGCTAAAAAAACAGTCGTGTTGCACGAAGGTGAAGAAGGTGGTTCCTTATTCATTATTATCGAAGGCTCAGTTAAAATTTCTTATTATGCACCAGATGGTCGTGAAATTGTCCTTTCATTGCTTGAAGAAGGCGCTTATTTTGGCGAAATGTCATTGCTGGATAAGCAGCCTAGATCTGCAACCGTAAGCACATTAACTAACTCTAAGCTTGCGCAAATTCGCAGTGTAAATTTTGAACGCTTGCTACTAAAACAACCCAAAGTTGCCTTAAAACTTCTCGCAGAAACAGTCAACCGCTTGCGTCGTACCAGTCAACTCTTAGAGCGTGTAAGCACCATGGATGTGCCTCATCGTTTATATTTCTACCTTAAAGACTTTGGTGACCGCTTTGGTAAAGTGGATAGTGACGGTGTTATTATTGTCAAACTACCTACCCATCAAATGATAGCCGACCAGCTTTCTACCAGCCGTGAAACCATTTCTCGTGCTGCAAGTGCGCTGAAAAAAGAAGGTATTATTGGAAAGACAGACAACCCTGGTGAGTCAAAAATAGACATGGATGCACTTGAAACACTTTTACAGGCAATCTATTAATACTCATAGACAAAGCTGTCCAGCTACTTATGCTTCTGCTTAAAATAAAATTTCACCATTGAACCAAACCTTTTGGAGTTAAACCATGGATGACAACAACCTAAACCCTGCAATTCCTGTCTTGATTGAAGATGAGATGAAAAGYTCATATCTTGATTATGCCATGAGTGTCATCATTGGCAGGGCTTTACCTGATGCAAGAGATGGTTTAAAACCTGTACATCGCCGCATTCTTTATGCCATGCAAGACTTGGGATCCACTTCAGATAAACCTTATAAAAAATCAGCACGTATTGTTGGAGATGTGATTGGTAAATATCACCCTCATGGCGATACAGCAGTGTATGATGCCATGGTTCGTATGGCGCAACCTTGGAGTATGCGTCATGTGTTGGTTGATGGACAAGGCAACTTCGGCTCTGTGGATGGTGATTCTCCAGCCGCCATGCGTTACACCGAGTCTCGCATGAGTAAACTTTCTGCAGAATTGTTGGCTGACCTTGATAAAGATACTGTGGATTTTGGTCCTAACTATGATGAGTCTTTATCTGAACCCAAAGTTTTGCCTGCCAAGTTCCCCAACCTATTGGTGAACGGCTCGCAGGGTATCGCCGTGGGTATGGCAACCAACATCCCGCCACACAACCTTGGTGAAGCCATCAATGCTATTATCGCGCTCACTAAAAACATTGATATTGATGATGAAGAACTGATGCAAATCATGCCTGGTCCTGATTTCCCAACAGCAGGTTTCATTTATGGGCGCAAAGGTATGCGTGATGCGTTCGCTAGCGGTCGTGGCTCTGTTACGATGCGTGCCAAGGTTGTGATTGAGCGCAATGCACGCACCAAACGTGAGTCTTTGGTTGTTGCAGAACTTCCTTATCAGGTGAACAAAGCCAAACTGCATAAACATATCGCAGAGCTAGCACGCGATAAAAAGCTCGAAGGTATTTCTGAAGTTCGTGATGAATCTGACCGTGATGGTATGCGTTTGGTGATCGACTTAAAACGTGGTGAAGTCCCTGAAATCATCATTAATAACCTCTACAAACAAACACCAATGCAATGCAACTTTAGCTGCAACTACTTATCCTTGCTTGATGGTCAACCTAAGCTTTGCGGTGTTCGCGAATTACTGCTTCACTTCCTAGATCACCGCCGCCAAGTAGTCACCCGCCGCTGTTTGTTTGATTTGAAAAAAGCGGAAGCAAAACTACACATTTTAGAAGGTTTATTGATTGCATTGGATAATATTGATGCCGTTATCAAGCTGATTCGTGCCAGTAAAACGGGTGCTGAAGCCAAAGAAAACTTATGCACCACGTTCAAATTATCTGAGAAACAAGCCCAAGCGATTTTGGATATGCGTTTGCAACGCTTAACAGGTCTTGAGTATGATAAAATCAAAGCTGACCATGATGAAACATTGGGACTAATCACCTCTTTGAAAGAAATATTGGCTGATGAAAAGCTATTGATGAAAGTGATTGTTGAAGAGCTTGAAATGGTACGCGACAAATACGCCACACCAAGGCTTTCTCAAATCATTGATGAAACTGCGGAACTTTCCATTGAAGACTTAATCACTGAAGAAGACATGGTTGTTACCATTTCCAATGAAGGTTACATCAAGCGTAATGCCACCACTTTATACCGCGCACAACGTCGTGGCGGTAAAGGCAAAACAGCCATGACCACCATAGAAGAAGATTTCGTGCAACAACTCATGGTTGCTTCAACCCATGATTTCTTGCTGTTCTTCTCCGATAAGGGTCGGGTGTTCCGCAAGAAAGTGTATGAAATCCCTCAAGCAGGTCGCGCCACCCGTGGTAAAGCTTTGGTCAACCTGCTTCCTGTTGAAAAAAATGAAAAAATATCAGCCACACTTGCTGTGCGTGAGTTTGAAGAAGATAAGTTTATTATCATGGCAACGACCAATGGTGTTATCAAGAAAACACGCCTTACCGAATACAAAAATATTCGCACCAATGGTATTATCGCTATACGTTTGGATGATGATGATGATTTGATGGGTGTTGCAATTTCCAATGGTGAGCAAGACATCATGCTTGCTTCAAGCAATGGTAAAGCGATTCGCTTTAGCGAAAAAGATGCGCGACCATTAAGCCGCAGTACGCGTGGCGTGACGGGCATTCGCATGAGCGCGGGTAACCGTGTGATTTCAATGGCAGTTGTTGCCGATAAGGCAACATTACTTGCTGTATCTGAAAATGGGTTTGGTAAACGCACATCTGTAAGTGAATACAACACACAAAAACGCGGCGGGCAAGGTGTATTCACCTTGAAAACAGGTGGTCGCAATGGCGATATGATTGCTGCCCTGCAAGTGCTTGATGATGATCAAGTGATGATGATGACCGACTCTGGTCGCTTGGTGCGCATTCGCATGAATGGTGTGTCTACAATTGGTAGAAACACACAAGGTGTAACACTCATTGATTGCTCGAAAAAAGAGCGTGTAATTGGTGCGGTTCGTGTTGCAGAGAAACAAGATGACCAAGACTATGATGTGGTTGAAAGTGATTTCGATGCCGTTGAACCAGCAACAGATGAGAGTGCTCCAAGCTCAGACACAGAAGGAACAAGTGAATGATCAATCGCAAATCACTGCGCAGCAATGCTGCTGCCATGGAAGAAGCACTCAAAAAACGTGGCGCAAAGGTCATTGCCCAAGGCTCTGCTTGGTCTAAAGCCCTTTCGCTTGATGAAGAGCAGCGTAAGCTCAAAACCATATCAGAAACACTACAAGCAGAACGCAACCGCGTTTCAAAACTGATTGGACAAAAAAAAGGTGCTGGTGAGGATGCATCCGAAGAGCTAAAGCGTATGGGTGAAGTCGCAAAAGAAGCCAAAGCACTGGATTCTACAGCCAAAGAAGCCGAAGCCGCCTTTAACCTAACATTATTGGAAATTCCTAATATTCCCCATGTTTCTGTACCCGATGGACAAGATGAAAGTGATAACATCGAAATACGCTGCTGGGGCGAACCAAGGCAAGATAATGTGCCTCCCCATTGGGATATTGGCGAAGCTTTAGGTATCTTAGACTTTGACACTGGTGTAAAGCTTGCAGGAAGCAGGTTTTCAGTGCTTAAAGGTGCTGGTGCACGTTTAGAGCGCGCTTTAATGCAATTCATGCTGGATACCCATGCCGATAAACATGGCTATGAAGAAGTTTGGGTGCCAGCTATTGCCAACCGCAAGGCCATGACAGGTACGGGTCAACTTCCCAAGTTTGAAGACGATGCATACCGACTTGAAGGTGAAGACTTATTCCTTATCCCCACAGCAGAAGTGCCCGTAACGAACATGTATCAAGACACAATACTTGAAACAGAGCAACTTCCCATCAAACATTGTGCATATACACCATGTTTCCGCCGAGAAGCAGGTTCTGCAGGGCGTGATACGCGAGGTATGATTCGCCAACACCAGTTTGATAAAGTTGAATTGGTACAATTCGTACAGCCAAATCAAAGTTTAGCAGCATTGGATGAACTCTTATCTCATGCCATTGCTATTCTTGAAGCTTTAGAGCTCCCCTATCGCCTCGTCAACCTTTGTGGTGGCGATTTGGGCTTCTCCGCTGAAAAAACATTTGATTTGGAAGTGTGGTTACCCAGTCAAAATACATACCGTGAGATTTCTTCATGTTCATCTTTTGGTCAATTCCAAGGAAGGCGTGCTGGTATTCGCTTTCGCGATGAAAGCGGCAAACCGCAAGCAGTCGCTACCATCAACGGTTCAGGGCTAGCGATTGGGCGCACTTTGGTCGCTATTTTAGAAAACTACTGGAATCCTGATGGTAGTGTGACTATCCCCAAGGTTTTACAACCCTACATGGGGCAACTCACCCAAATTAAGGCATCAAATCCATGAAAGTATACTTCATTCTTGCCCCATTAATGGCTCTCTTGCTAACATCGTGCGCCACGGCTGATTTAACATTATCCGAATCAGCAGAGCAAGATTATCTTAAAGCAGAACGTCTTATTGAAGATGAGCAGTATACAAGAGCCACACAATTTCTTAGTAAATTTGTTGCCAAGTATCCATACAGCCAATATGCAGCATCAGCCAAGCTATTACGCATGAAAGCAGCATACATTAACCGTGAATTTATTCTCAGTGAAACACTGGCTTCGCGCTTTATCACTGCCCACCCAGAGCACCCTAAACGCGACTATGCTGAATATATTCTTGGTATGAGTTATTATAATCAATCCGAAAGTGCGAAACATGAGCAAATATTCACTGCAAAAGCCAAAGATACTTTTACTGCCTTGAACACACGCAACCCCAACAATGAATACGCACAAGAGGTTTCTAAGCATATACAAACTCTAACCAGTCAAATGGCTGAACATGAAATGATTATTGGTAAGTTTTATTATGAGCGTAATCTATATGTTGGCGCAATCAACCGCTTTATTGTAGTAAAGAATAAGTTTATGCAATCCAGCATTGCTCCCGAATCCTTATATTGGCTGGCTGCATCCTACCTAGCCCTACAACAAAAAGCGTCTGCCCAAGAAGTTATCCAACAACTTCAAAGTAACTTCGCTGGCAATGAATGGCAAAAGAAAGCTGAAAAGTTAATTTAAGATGCGTTATATTCTGCTTTTAGTCGCTCTCTTTTTTTCAGCCTGTACCGACCTTGACAARAGCCAAATTGATGAATTATTAGACCAACGTAATGCAAGCATCAGTCAGAAAAATATTGAAACATACACAGACTTATTAAGTCAATCTTACCTTGATAATGCTGGTCATGAAGCCATAAAAAGTATGCAACATATTTTTGCAACTTTTGAGAAAATTGAAATGGTATCGCGCGACCGTAGGATTCAAATCAACGGCAAAAATCACGCCATTTGTGAGCAAACATATGTTTTAAAAGTATTTTCAGATAACGAATGGCGGAAAATGGTCAAACGTGAACAGTTAAAGTTTGAACGCGAAAATGGACACTGGAAAATTAGTAGCGGACTTTGAAGCTAAAGCAAGCTCTCGTAGCTCAGATGGATAGAGCGACCGCCTCCTAAGCGGTAGGCCACTGGTTCGACTCCAGTCGAGAGCACCATTTCTT
>NVSF01000037.1 GCA_002401135.1 Zetaproteobacteria bacterium | reverse complement strand
TGGTGTGGGCAAAACCACCACGCGCCATTTCCAAACCGATACGGTCCATACATTGTTTAAATAACAATCTATCTTCAGCTTTATCAATGGCTTCAGGTTGTGCGCCGATAAGTTGTACATTGTATTTATCAAGCACACCGTGTTTATTGAGTGATAAGGCGCAATTGAGTGCTGTTTGTCCACCCATGGTTGGCAGAATGGCATCAGGGCGTTCTTTTTCAATGATTTTTTCAACCACTTCCCAAGTCACTGGCTCGATATACGTTGCATCAGCAAACTCAGGGTCAGTCATGATGGTTGCAGGGTTGGAATTGACCAAAACAACCCGAAAACCTTCTTCTTTTAACGCCTTACACGCCTGAACCCCTGAATARTCAAACTCACAAGCTTGACCAATCACAATTGGCCCTGCGCCTAAAATCATAATGGTTTGAATATCAGTGCGAAGTGGCATATTGGTCTTATCCTCTTGTTTTCAATCTCAAATTAAAGCAAAAAATAAGGCAGAAACAAAGCCTGCCACATTTCTTCACTCATCTTATCGCGCACCCTAACAACATTTACGCAGGATTGAAGTGCTTAACCCACAAAAAAAAGGAGCGCATTATGCACTCCTCTAGTATCTTGTTAAAATGACARAAAACAATTACAAAACGCGAATCAAATCAACCGCATCTGAAGTCATTTGTTTAATCTTACCTTTCATCGCATTGCGCAACCTATCCACATCTTTTTTATCCATRCCTGCWTCTTCTAATTCRTCAAAATCTTTCATGTTTGCCATGGAMGACCTTAACTTTTTCARAATMARCTGCACTTGTGCCATATTCSCATCAGCCGCAGAAGCCTGAGACATTAGCCCATAACCTGTTCCAGACCCTACAATACTAAAAAACGAAAACATCAATACCAATATAAAACTCTTATTCAACCCTCACCCCCTATCAATTATTTAATATGCATKATATTTAAACATGTAGAAAAAGAATATTTTTGTCAAGCATCACTTCCTTCCTGAGGGTWRWAMWTTWKGWKWATAANRTSMSRTTWTCAAMRSTAWTTTCNWTAATGTNWWWSWKYSMWKSTWGMWCKYSYKGAWRAKCMYRTYMYMKSKMWYTTTTCGCCCTTTTCAATTTTGGAGGCAATATGAGCAATCACACATTACTACACGCAAACATCACTTCTTTACCACTACTGCACAGCGGCAAAGTACGTGATATGTATGAAATTGATGATAATCATTTATTAATTGTCACCACCGACCGCTTGTCTGCATTTGATGTTATATTGCCAACGCCTGTGCCTCAGAAAGGTGAAATATTAAACCATGTTTCTGACTTTTGGTTTAAAAAACTGGCGCACATTATCCCCAATCAAATGTCTGATTTAAGCTTGGRCGATGCTATCCCTGMTGCAGATGAACGCGAACGTGTGCGTAGTCGCGCACTGGTGGTCAAACGCCTGAAACCATTACCGATTGAAGCTATTGTTCGTGGTTATTTGATTGGTTCGGGCTGGAAGGATTACCAAAAGAATGGTTCTGTTTGCGGCATTTCGCTACCTGAAGGTTTAGGGCTCGCAGACCAATTACCCGAACCTATTTTTACTCCTTCTACCAAAGCAGATGTGGGCAAACATGATGAAAATATCAATTTTGAAGCCATGTGTGGCATTATTGGTAAAGAACTTGCCACCCAAGTGCGTGATGTGAGCCTTAGATTATATCAAGAAGCCGCAATCTACGCTTTGGAAAAAGGCATCATCATTGCCGACACCAAGTTTGAATTTGGCTTAGATAAAGACGGCACACTTACCCTTATCGATGAAGTTTTRACCCCTGATTCTTCACGTTTTTGGGATGTRGCAACCTATCAACCAGGCGTAAGCCCGCCAAGCTTTGATAAACAAATTATTCGTGATTGGCTTGAAACCCTAGATTGGGACAAAAAAGAACCTGCTCCAGAGGTCGATGTGGATATTATGCAGAAAACAGCGGATAAATACCGCGAAGCTTTAACCCGACTAACACAATAAAAACCCTGCAACTGAGCCCATCATCGAAGCTACATTTATAGCCCAAGTCAAAGCCGACTTCGCACCCGAATCAGCTTTGGCAACGGGGCTGAATGGTTATATTTATCGGGCTGAACAAGTTGCGCTAGCAGAAAAAATCGCCAACACATTAGAGCAACAAAACATACTCATTGCCGAAGCCGAAACAGGTACGGGCAAAACATTGGCTTATTTGATTCCTGCCTTGCGTTCATCCGATAAAATCCTGATTTCAACACATACCAAAGCCTTGCAAGACCAACTCATGTTTCGTGATTTGCCTGCGGTACAAGATGCCTTAGGTGTACGGCGAAAAGTTGCTTTGCTTAAAGGGCGTAGCAATTATTATTGTCCACAACGTTTGCATATGCATATCGCAGGCAACCAACAGGAAATATGGCAGAAAAAAAACCTGCTAAAAGTTGCTAAATGGGCAGAAAACACCACCGATGGAGATTTGTCTGCACTTAACTTTGATGTATTTGAAAAAGGCATTGGTCAACTTGTCACCGCAACCGCAGACCAGTGCACGGGCAGTAAATGTGAGTTTTACAAACAATGCCCACTGATGAAAGCCCGGCAAAAAGCGCAAACTGCCGATATTGTCATTGCCAACCATAGTTTATTACTTGCTGATGCTTCATTAAAATCAGGWGATTTTGGTGAAGTATTGCCCATATTCGATACTTATATTCTTGATGAAGCACATAGCCTACCTGACCTTGCCAGCCGTCAATTTGGCATCCAACTATCACGCAGCAAGTTGATTTATTGGGTCAATGATATGCAAGCTGTGCTGGATATTTTGGGCGATGAAGCAGACCTTAAAGAACAAGTACGCAAGCTGGGCGCAGAAGTGATTACCCAGTGGGCAGATAAAGACCTCAAAACCATCAAGAAAGACTGGGAAGCCTTGTTGGACATCGCTATTTCTCGTGAAGAACGACATGATGACATGCTAAAAATGGTCGAGCGTGCCACCATGATATTTGAGGAAATGCAGCAGATATTAACCCCGCAAGATGGTTATGTGGTATGGGAAGAAGGCAAAGATGACCGAAAACAATACATCTCTGCACCCATTCAAACAGGCCCTGTGCTCACCCATCATTTGTGGGAGCGCGAAGCTTCATTTGTTTTACTTTCTGCCACACTTCGGGTCTCGGGAAAGTTTGATTATAACCGAGCAAGACTGGGTTTGAACCCTGATATTGCACAAGATAGCTACCACCCATCTCCCTTTGATTATCAGCAGCAAGCCATGCTTTATTTGCCCAAACATATTCCAGAGCCGCGAGCTCACGATTACCAACACGTCATGCAAAATGAAATTGAAGCCCTACTTCGTGCTTCGCGCGGGCGGGCATTTGTCTTGTTCACTTCTCATTATGCACTAAGAACTTTTGCCACCCATTTACAACAAGCCCTACCTTGGCAAGTTTTGATTCAAGGCGAAAGTGGAAGTCGTGATGCCATTCTTGAATCATTCCGCAAAGATAAACATTCCATTTTGTGTGGCACACGCAGCTTTTGGGAAGGTGTGGATGTACCTGGTGAAACCTTATCCTTGGTCATTATTGATAAAATACCCTTCGCCCCACCCACAGATGTGTTGCTCAAAGAGCGCACCAAAGCGTGTGAGTCGCAAGGTGGCAATGGCTTTATGGACATTCAACTTCCTGAAGCGATTGCTGTACTTAGACAAGGCGCTGGTCGTTTGATTCGTTCGGTATCGGATAAAGGTGCGATTGCTATTTTGGACTCACGTTTGCATCACAAACGCTACGGTAAAGAAGTGATTAAAAACTTACCCAACGCACCCATTGCCCATGATTTRRGTGATATGCRSTGGTTTTTTGARGAYATSGAATAAMCGGCTTACACYAGAACCTACATCVCCACTTTTGCAAGAGGTGGTGAAATATACATTTTTTCAATAAATAACAGCTTGCCTTTTTGCACATCAATCTCGCCTAAATCAACAATGCCCAACGATGCACCATGTTTGCCCACAAGTTCAAGTCGCAACGGATAAACACCTGATTTAAGCCTCAATCGCGATAAAAGAATCGACTTGGGAAGCGTCAACCAACTCCGTGTATCTGCTGTTTCCGTTGCCATTGCCACCACATCCACCAAGAAGCCAGCCAACTCACCACCCTGTTTACCCGCTTGATTTGAAATAGCTGCTTTGGCAACAGCACGGGCAATCAACCTGACCATCATTTCACCTTTATGGCTTTCCAAAGAAGCTCTCGCATTAGCATCAATATTATCAACGATTTCAGCTTGCGATATATGTTCGCCAACCATCAATTGTGCACCTGCAATAGCCGAGGCTCGGGACTGGTAAACGGGCATGGAAATACGAACAGGAACACCATCATCGGTATTCACAAATAAACTTTGAGAGCGTTTGATTGGTGCAAGCCCTGTGTGCAATATCAGCACCACTTCACCCATGTCTTTTGCATCACTAGGCGCATCAACATCCAAAGAAAACTTTGTTTTATAGGCAACATACTCATTCAATAAGCCCAGCTTTTTGGTTAGGCGAAGCAAGTCTTTTTTGAGGTAAAGTGGCGTGTTCACCTTCAATGTTTTTTTACTTTTCTCATAAGCTTGCTCTGCTTTTCGGTAGGCAATAAGTGCATTATCAAACTCGCCACCTGATTCATAAATCAAGCCTGTGAGGTAGCGCGAAAAAGCATGCTCCACAAAGCTGCTTTCATCTGTTGCCTTGGCTTTAAGAAGCAAATCAACCTGCAAAGCCTCAACCCTAGCCTCATCCAGTTGACCCAGCGCAATGTAATTTAAAGCCTCATAAATATGAATGGCAACTTGCTCATAATCTTCGCCTTCATAACTCATGGAGCTATCATTGATAGCTAGCGCACCAGCCTGCTCTAGCAAGCTTGTTCCTTTCAATGATTGGATATGTTTCTTAGCTTCTTCAAACGTTGCATTGCTCTCTTGGTATAAACCGCTCATACGTTGCAGCATGGCTCTATCCATAAGATACAACACTTTATCCGTACCTGTGGCAGGATTTTTTTCTAACTCAAGCAAGGCTTGCTGTGGTTTTTGCTGGGCGAGCAGCAACTCTATACGTTGAAAACTAGAGCTATAACTTGCGCACCCCGAAAAAAACAACACAACAAGCCCAATAACATAAAACTTATGCATGAATGTAGTGGCTTAAAGTGCTATTTAACGAAAACGTCCTGTTTCAAGAACTTTCTTGATTTTCTTCTGACCCAGCCACACTTTTCGGTTATCTTTAAGGTTAATCAGCGTTAAATCAATTTGGTAATATTTCACTTGCGTATCACCTGCTGCATCAAAAATCGTGTTGATTTGACCTTTGAGCATAAAGTCTGCACCCGTTTCTTCACCAGCAATGTTTTGTGTGTTCATGCTTGCATTATCAGCTTGGTCAGTCCGTTCATCACGAATCTCCTGACGTTCTGTACTTGAAGCTACAAAATCAATTTCACCTGAATTAATAAGCTCTCGTTCCAAGTCAGCAATGAAGGTTCGCGTGTTGATATGTTCATGGCTTAAATTACGCACAGCGCCGACAATCAGCACAGGGTTTTTACCATTTTTCACTWGATAGCTGGTCAACCACTTGCGTGACATCATGTCACTCACCATGCGTGATGAGACAAGCCTTGAATCTGTGTCATTCCAATTACCACTTAAATCTTGCACTGTATCCGTGTCTACACGCTCCACTGTTGTTGTTTTGCAAGCTGTAACACCAACTGCCAAAAAGGCGACCAAAGCCATGTTTATCATCTTATTCATATACCTACTCCTTTCACTGAAATTATAACTAGGCAAAGGTTATACAACTGCTTGGATTGCAGCAAGCAATGCTGGCGCTGCCGTTTCCGTGCGCATAATACGCTGCCCAAACATTAAAGCTTCAAAGCCTTGCGACTGCAATAGTTCTAACTCTTGTTTGCTCCAGCCACCTTCAGGACCAATAGCTAAAGTTATGTCTTCTAAGTCCTGAATATTAGCGCGCATATCTTGCCAAAGCCTTGCATCTCGCGGATGCAACACAAAACACTGCCCATGCAGCGCAACCGCACTCAACTTATCCACCCAACATACACCTGGCATCGCCGTGCGCTCCGATTGCTCTGCGGCTTCACTGACGATTTTCTGCCAACGTAATATACGTTTTTCACGCTTATTGGCAGGCAAATTAAATGTCGCTCGTTCGCTACTTACAATTTGAAAGCTAGCTGCTCCCATTTCCGTTGCTTTTTGTAGCACTGTTTCAATCTTTTCACTGCGATTGGCTGCTTGGATAATATGCACCCGACAAGGCAACTCTCGGTTTATATCTATAAAATCAATAAGCCGACATTGCGCCTCACCTTTGACTAAACAAGTCAATTCCGCCTCATATTCTCCGCCCTTGCCATTAAACACGACAATCATATCACCTACTTGCAAGCGCATCACTTGGCGCAAGTATTTCGTCTGCTCCGCGTCCATGCCTACCAAGGCATCAAGTTCAAGCTTTGCATCCAAATATATTCGGCAAAACATTGTTACGCTTCCATCTCATCCATATGCATTTGCAGCACAATTTTCCCGCTTTGGTGCCCTTGTTCTATTTTCTCATGCGCCAGCTTCGCATCTTGAAGTGGCAATGTTTCATCCACATACACCACCAATTTTTTCTCATCAAAAAACTGCGCACATTGCTCCAAAATCCCAGCATGATGCTCACCCAGTTCCACTGATTCTTTCAGCATGGGTGTCAGCATTAAGGTTTGGCTTAAACGAACATTCTTAACCCGCAGTGTTTTCCAATCTGTATCTTCAGGAAACTGTAAAATAGAWACCAAGTCACCATACAAACGCATAGCAGGGATAAGCTGCTTAAAAGCTTCGCCACCAACAGTGTCAAAAGCTACATCTACGCCTAACCCATCCGTCCAATCCARCAAGACATCTGCCACATTTTGCGTTTTATAATTAATCACCAAATCCGCACCAAGTTCTTTGACAAAATTAGCCTTTTCAGCCGAACTCACCGTCGTTGCTACTTCGGCACCTGCAAGTTTCGCAAGTTGAATCGCCACATGCCCAACGCCCCCAGCACCCGCATGAATAAATACTTTTTGCCCTGATTGAAGCCTTGCTCTATCAAATAAAGCTTCCCAAGCCGTGATAAGCACCAAAGGCGATGCCGCAGCCGTATCAAAATCAAGGCTTGTAGGTTTTAAAGCCACATAAGCCGCCCTAACCACAGCATATTCCGCATAATTCCCCACGCTATCACCCGCATCAGACTTCTGCCCCAAACCACCATAACAATAATATACAGCATCACCGACTTGTAGATGCTCAACATCAGCCCCAATGGATTCAACAAACCCAGCACCATCACACCCTAAAATTGCAGGGTATGCATCATCAAACATCAGACCATTGGCGCGTACTTTGGTGTCCACAGGGTTCACCCCCGCCGCCATGACTTTGATAAGCACTTCGTCATCGGCACAGTGGTTCGGCATATCCGCATCTTGATATTGCAACACGTCAACATCGCCAGCTTTATTCACCATTATCGTTTTCATTATTTACTCCATGAAGCTTATCACTTTACATCACAACCATTATAATATTAAATCGCATCGTAAGAATGAAATGGCTGAGAAGCAATGTTTGACGGTTCCCATGTCGAGACTAAGCTTTTTTAGCACACGACATAAAACCAAAACTTGGTTTCAGACGTATAAGTATTAAAGAACATTTCCTTTGGAGAACATATGAAACAACTTATCACATTGGCTTTAGGGCTAACATTGTTTATTTGTTCGGCACAACCTGTCATCGCAGATGACATCAATGGCATTGTTGCATCGCCTACTATTGTCCGTATTTTGGGCTCTGTTAAGGTCTTCCGTCAAAACAGGTTTGAACGCGCATACCCAGGTATGAAACTCAAACAAGGTGATGAAATACGCACAGGTCGCAGAGGGCGCGCATACATTGATTTTCCTGACAACAGCCGTGTAAAACTGGGCATACGATCACGGTTTTTAGTGCGCGACTGGAGTGAAAAAGAAGGTGTTTTTACTTCCACGCTGCGTATTTTCCAAGGTGCATTCCGCTACACCGCAGGTCTGTTAACCAGTGGTATGACTGCTCGCAGAACATCTTTAAGCACACGCACCGCCGTGCTTGGCGTACGCGGCACAGATTTTTGGGGTCGCGTGGGTAAAGATAAAACCTTTTTCCTACTGCTTGAAGGCGAGGTCTCCATTGCGCCACGCTACGGCGAAGCCATGGTTTACAATGATGCGGGAAAAGCTGTAAACATTAACAATTCCAATATTTCTGAGCCGCAACCTTTTAGCATGGAAGACATTGCACCTTTGGCTGCGGAAACCGAGATTGAGGAGCTCTAAAGGATGATCAATAGCCTTCTTTTTTGAGCAGTAAATAACCTGCAATACCCAAAAACAACATATTAGGGAACCAAACACCGTAAACAACCGGTATTTCATCACCTGTGACATACACTTTGATAGCCGAACTAACCACATAAAAAAGAAGACCAATCGCTATCGCCATCACCAAACCTTTGGCATTAGAACCCATGCGTTCGCCCATACTACTACAAAGGCTGTATGCCAACAAAACCATAATCAAACAACCCAATGGCGCAGCTGCCTTTCGCTGCAATTGAAACAAATAATCCTTGGAATCGAGACCTGCAGCAGCCAGTGTTTTCTCAAAATGATACAGTTCTAACCACTGCATATCACGCGGGTCAGGCGCAGCCACTGTTTTAGGGCTTAACTGCGATAAAACATTCAGCTTTTCAAGATGTTTACTTATAAATCCCTGATGGTTGGGTTCGCTGACATACACATCTTGCAAAACCCACTGCCCAGCCGCATAAAACCCTTTACTTGCTTCTACCCGCTCTTGCCACAACCCATCTGCATCCCTCTTTATCATTAGAACAGCAAAAAATGATTGGGTCAGTGGCGTCAATCGAATAAAGGTGTCATCTTCATGCAACCATTGTACACCTTGTTCTAAAGTATCTTTTTGTGCAATGTGAACGCGCTCAATGTATGCCAAGCGTTTGTTGACCGTGGGTTCAATCCATTCACCCACTGCAAACATCAAAAAACCAAACACTGCACCCGCAAGCAACAAGGGCTGAACAAGTTTTACAAATGTAATACCTGCCGCACGCAATGCTGCCAATTCATGATGTTTTGATATTTCAAGCACATACATGGCAACACCAATCAAAACAATGACAGGCATCAGCTCAGAAATCATGAAAGGTACTTTAAGAATTAAATATTCAACCAGTAGCGACAAGGTCAAACCGTTACCAAGAAATCGGGCTTTATCAATGGATTCTGCAACCATAAATATCAGCATCACGGCAAACATAATCACAGCAACACGCATTACTGTTGATATAAACATCCAGCGGAACAAAACAGTCATGGTCGTATCGTATGCTGCACTCTAAGAGATGCAATGTTTAGCAAAACTTTGCCGCATACTTGCTACAAATCAAGACAAAGGCAGACTGCCGACATCATGATGTTGTCATTGAGGGGTGGCTTATGTTTACACAATCAGGCACTACGCTAAAAATCGCATGTTTCGGCTTGTTTTTATTTATAGCAAATCCTGCATTTGCTAGTGAAACCAATGCAGTTGATGCCTTCTTTGGCACGATGAACGGCTATTTAGCAGCCGTCTTTTTCTATGATGTTTTCCCTGGTGAAGCTGAGTTCCCTTTCATTGTTGCATGGTTAAGCGTTGGTGCAATATACATGACTTTCCGCTTTGGTTTTATCAATTTACGCATGATGGGTCATGCCTTTGCGATTATCCGTGGTAAGTATCAAACCCCTGAAGACAAAGGCGAAGTTACCCCTTTCCAAGCTTTAACCACCGCCCTGTCCGCTACGGTTGGCTTGGGTAATATTGCAGGCGTTGCCATTGCAATTATCATCGGTGGGCCTGGTGCTATTATTTGGATGATTATTGCTGGTTTTTTCGGTATGTCTGCCAAATTCACTGAGGTCACTTTAGGACAACTTTACCGCCAAACTCGCCCCGATGGACGGCTCATGGGTGGTGCGATGTATTACCTATCCGATGGATTAGCTGAAAAAGGTATGGCTGGGTTCGGTAAAGCCCTTGCCATTATGTTTACCATCTTCTGTATTGCTGCATCTTTGGGTGGTGGCAACGCCTTTCAAGTCTCTCAAGCTTTGGGTGCTATCCAAGGCGAGGTGTCTTTCTTTAACGATTTTCCGTGGGTGTTTGGCATCATCATGGCAACACTGGTTGGTTTTGTGATTATTGGTGGCATCAAACGCATTGCCCATGCTGCTGAAGCTATCGTGCCAACCATGGTCATTATTTATGTCGTGACTTGTTTGTGGATTATTCTTGCCAATATATCTGCTATCCCTGATGCACTCGCAACCATTTGGCATGGTGCATTTTCGCTAGAGGCTGGCTTTGGCGCATTGGTTGGGGTCATCGTCCAAGGCTTTAAACGCGCTGCGTTTTCCAGCGAAGCTGGTATTGGCTCTGCGGTGATTGCCCATTCCGCAGCATCCGTTAAATACCCTGTCCGCCAAGGTATTGTCGCACTACACGAACCCTTTATTGATACCATCATCATTTGCACCATGACAGCTTTGGTTATTGTGGTCACAGGTGTCTACAATGCACCTGAACATGCCGCTCTCGTGGATGCCAAACAAGGAGCAGCACTCACCTCTGTTGCCTTTGGCTCTGTTGTGCCTTGGTTTTCCAGTATTTTATCACTTTCGGTAGTGTTGTTCGCTTTTAGCACCATGATTTCATGGTCATATTATGGTGAACGTTGCTGGACATATATGTTTGGTGAGAAGTTCTCCATGATTTACAAAATCACCTTCCTCGCTTTCATCGTTTTGGCAACACTAGGCAGCGCAGGTAACATCTTAGACTTCAGCGACCTTCTTTTGCTCGCCATGGCACTTCCCAACTTTATTGGTTTGTATATCTTACAAGACAAGGTTGCTGACGCGCTAAAAACATATCGCAACAAACTAAAACAGGGTGAATTTACTTAAAGGCATTTAAATCAAGGTAATGCAAAACACCGCTGGCTGGGTCAGAGCTTACTGGATAACCAGTACGTTCTTAAACATAAGTTTATTCAAAACAACACCTTAAGTTGACGTTTAGAATTATATCGCCAATATACCTTGTGCGAATAATCACTTTGCGTTGGGGAAATGGGTTAATAAACATTCAATGGCTGAACAAAACACAACAAATACTGTGCAAAAAGAACCACTCATTTTAGCCATTGCCAGTGGCAAAGGCGGAGTGGGTAAAAGTTTTGTTGCAGCCAATTTAGCCATGGCATTTGCAGCGCACGAAAAAGGCACGGTGCTTGTTGATTTAGACTTAGGCAGTGCCAAYGCACATACATGTTTGGGTATCAGCCACCCTACCACCACGCTCTCACAACTACTCAATCAAAAGAACGTCAACATCAATGACTTAGTTGAACGCGGTGACACACCATTTATTGGATTAATCAGTGGTGCAAGTGATGACTTGGACATGGCAAACCTCAAGCATTTTCAAAAGCTTAAAATCATGCGCAACTTAAAACACCTTAATGTCGATTATGTCATTCTTGACTTGGGCGCAGGCACTGGCTTTAACACCTTGGACTTTTTCCTTTATGCCGACCAAGGTTTTCTCACCATCATGCCTGAGCCGACTTCTGTTGAAAATACTTATCGTTTTGTCAAAAGCCNTCTCACACGACAACTCAAAAAATTACCCCAAGAAAGTCATGCTCTGATGAATGATGTGTTAAAAGAACAAAAAAAGGTCTTTGGCAAAGTACAATCTTTCGCACTATTTTTATCCGATATGTTGTACAACCACCCCAACCATGGGAAAAACATTCAAAATAACCTACGAAATTTAAAYATAAATCTTATCATCAACCAAATGATAGATCCCGCAGACACCAAACTGGGCGAGGCTATGAAGGTTATATTTTACAAGTATTTCAGCCTAGAGGTTAATGTTTCAGGTTGTCTACATCATGATACGCATGTCATCCAGTCCTTAAAACAACGGCAGTCTTATTACAGGCTCTTTTCACAATCGCGTAACGCGATATGTTTACATCGTATTGCAGAAGACATGATTAAAAAACATGAAACTAAAATGCAAAATGAGGATGTTTTAGCATGAAGGTCTCCGAAAGTTATTACGACATCCTTCATATTTCAACCAACGCAAGTAAAATAGGAATTATTAATGCCTACCGTGAAATAAAACTTACCTTTCAAGCCGACTCGGTGGCAGCCTACTCACTCTATTCAGCCGAAGAAATAACTGCCATTAATCAGCAAATCGAAGAGGCTTATGCTATTTTATCCAATAGTGAAACAAGACACGAATATGACAAAACGCTTCATATATCTGATCAAACCAAGCTTAATGAGAAGTCACAAAAAGATAGTTTACATCTAGCGCCAAACGACAATATAGATATACCTTTAGTGCAGTCAACTGCCATACCTCATAATGTTTGTGGCAAAACATTAAGAACGGTAAGAGAGTCCCACGCCATAACACTGGAATATATCGCCAACAAAACCAAAATATCAATAGCTCACTTAAAAGCCATTGAAGCCAATGATGCTTCAGCTTTCCCAGGCGTGTTTTACCTCAAAAGCTACCTCAAGCAATATGCATCATCTATCGGTTTAGAACCATGTTTAACATGGGAAAAATACCTAAAGAACCTAAAGAACCTCTAAAAGACTAGAGATAATTGACTTAGTTCATTAGTCTGCGCCGACTTTCAATTGAGGTGGTCTTTATGGACATTGACGTAAAAAAAATCGCAAATCTTTCTCGCATTCGGCTGACTGATGCCGAGGCAACTGAGCTTGCCCCCCAGCTTTCCAGCATTATGGATTATATTAACAAACTCAGCGAAGTGAACACCGATGGCGTTGCTCCAACTGCCCATCCCCATGATGTTGCCATGCCGCAACGTCCTGATGTAGTGACCAATCCAAGTCGCCGTGATGCTTTGCAACAACCAGCACCACGCACAGAATCTGGGCTTTATGTTGTACCCAAAGTGCTTGAATAAGTCGTGATTCAATAAAACACATCCCAGCATCCATAACCTTTCTTAAAAATCAATTTCGAGGAAACACCATGCCCTTCAAATCCCAGTTCAGCTCGCTCAGCGACATCCAAACCCAACTTGAAGCAGGACAAACCACTGCTGTTGAAGTTGCGCAACATTATTTAGACCGCATCGCCCAATACAATGATGATTTGAATGCATTCGTTCATATCGACCCTGAACATGTATTGGCACAAGCCGAGGCATCCGATGCCTACCGCGCCGAACATGGTTCTCGCCCACTCGAAGGCTTGCCAATTGCAGTCAAAGACATTTTTTGCACCCAAAACGGACCAACCCGCTGTTGCTCCAATATTCTTGAAGGTTTTGAAGCGCCTTATGATGCGCATGTGATTACCCGCCTTAAAGAAGCTGGTGCAGTGTTGGTGGGCAAAACAAATATGGACGAATTCGCTATGGGTTCATCCAATGAAACATCTGCATTTGGTGGCTGCAAAAACCCTTGGAATACCGATTGTATCCCTGGTGGCTCATCGGGTGGTTCGGCTGTTGCTGTGGCTGCGGGCTTAACCCCTGCTGCATTAGGCACCGACACAGGTGGCTCGATTCGTCAGCCTGCGGCATTGACTGGTTTGGTAGGTTTAAAACCG
>NVSF01000036.1 GCA_002401135.1 Zetaproteobacteria bacterium | reverse complement strand
ACAGTATAAAATGCACTAATGCTGCCTCCTTCTTTGCCTGAGCCTGCTCTTTCCAAAAGCTCTGCCATCGCCGTGAAACAAGACGGTGTAAAACCTTTACTGGCTGGTGGTTCACCCAACATCAAACCAATTTCACGCTGCGCTTGGGCAAAACGCGTTAAACTATCCATCATCAGCAACACTTGTTTACCTTGAGCGCGAAAGASTTCAGCAATCGTCGTTGCCAGCAAAGCAGAACGCACCCTTAAAACAGGCGGCATATCAGATGTTGCGACCACCACAATCGTTTTTTCTAATGCACCCTGCCCTAATGAATAATCAATAAATTCTCGAACTTCTCGATTTCGTTCGCCAACCAGGGCTATCACATTAATATCAGCATCTGAGTTACGTGCCAACATGCCCATCAACATACTTTTACCTACACCAGGTCCTGCAAATAGCCCCAAGCGCTGTCCTTTGCCCATGGGTAAACATGTATCCAACAAGCGCACGCCCAAATCCATTGGTGTATCAATCACTGGTCTTTGCAGTGGATTTAATTTTTGCCCATATAGCGGATAAAACTCACCTTTAGGGCAGAAGTCATGACTATCCATAGGCTGACCCAAGGCATCAACCACATGCCCCAACAAATGTTCACTCACTTGTATGGATGGCACACTTCCCTGCGATGAAATCGCATCACCGGGTGCTATGCCTCGCGTTGTGCCCACAGGCATCATCAAGGTTTTATCTTCCCGAAAGCCAACAATCTCTGCTTGAATCGTGTGCCCTGAAGTGGTGTGTATATCACAAGCCTCACCAATACTTCGTTGTAGACCTGTGGCTTCAATCATCGGACCTAGCACTTTAAACACGCGCCCTCGCATCTCTACCAATGCCATGTTCTGCAAACTATCCAACACCTGCTTGCGTTCATGCGAATCCCATAAACCTCCTCTCATTTCACGTTGTGACATGGATTTGATGCTCATATGTTTTCAAAAAATGTTGGCGAATATGTTTGGCTGCTTGATGAATCATAGCTTGCGGATCAATAAGAACATCATGGTGCGTTGATAAAAGCTTGCATGTACCTTGCTCAACTGCCTCATCTGAAGTCACCCTTAAGTCTTGTGGCAAGTCCCCCATGCGTTGAAACATGGTTAAATCTTGAGGATGAACCACAAGCATAAGCCTGTGTTTTGCTTGAATATCAAGCTGTGAAAATGTGTGTTGAATCGACTTTTCTAAAACATTCAGCACACCTTGTGGTATTTCACCCACAACCTTCTTGGTTATGCTTTCGCTCAATTCAACAATCACATGCACGGATGTTTGCTGCAAGTGTTCGAGCTCACGCTCTGCATATTTCACAATATTTTCCATACTTTCTAAATATTGTTCCGCACGTTTTTCACCCAATGTAAGCCCTGCTTTTTCACCAGCCGCATATGCTTTATCATAGGCTTCTTGCTCAACGATAGCTGTACGACTTTGGGCTTCGCTCAACATATTTTCTAACTCTTGTAAGCGCTGTTGTTCACCAACATCCTGACTGGTTGGCTTTTCACCCCATTGTTTGCGCAACCTTGGGATATTTTCACGCGGTTTGGCTTGATGTATCTCAGAGTAAGGAAGCTCAGACCTGTTCTTTTTAACATGGTTGGCTTTCGTTGTGGGTAAAGGAGTTAAACTCATACCATATCATCACTGCTTAATGTGATTGCCCCATCATCATCCAGCTTGCGTACAACTTGCAGAATCGACTGTTGTGCATCTTCCACATCAGCAAGTTTTAGTGGTGGCATCACCTGCATATCTTCACGCATAATTTCAGCCGCTCTTTGCGACATATTACCAAAAAAACGCTCTGCCAGTTCATCAGGTGCGCCTTTGAGTGCTTTAACAAGGTCATCAGACGAAATATGTTTGAGAATTGTTTGTACATCTTTACCCGAAAGCGCCAATAAATCTTCAAATACAAGCAGTAGTTTATCCACTTGCGAAAACAATTCTTCATCTTTGCTTTCCAAACGCTCCAAAATCGCAGCGGACACATCTTTATCCAATGTTTTTAAGATTTCGACCAAACTCACCATACCATCGAAGCTCATACCCGAACCACCCGTCGCTTCTGCCATTTCACGCTCTAAAATCTCTTCAATATCTTGCACCAATTCAGCAGGTACACTTTCAATTTTAGACATACGCACCAACACCGACATCTGAACATCTTCAGAAAGCTTGGCAATCACCTGACTCGCTACACTGGAATCAATTTTACCCAAAATAAGCGCAWTGGTTTGTGGATGCTCTGATTCGATATACGATAAAATCATGGTCGGATTTAAACGCGATAACTTCTCCCAAATGGTGAATTGTTTCGGTTTTTCTAAATATTCAAAAATTTCTTGTGCTTTATCCTGGTCAACAGCATGGGCTAATAAATGCATCACATCTTTTTGCGAGCTATAGAGTAATGGGTCACTGGATTCATGAACAGCAAGGTAATCATCCAATACCGCTTGTAGCACCTCAGTATCAATGCGCCCCAAATCCGCCATCTTTTTACTGATTCTAGCCAGTGTTTTATCTTCTAAGCTTTGTATAATGGGAGTCGCCGCTTCTGGTCCTAATGCGTACAATAAAATTGCAGCTTTATCTTCCCCCTTCATTTTACTGACATCAACAGCTTCACTCATACCGAGCTTACCCACTCATTCACCACTCGGCTTGCTCTATCAGGGTTACTCAACACTGCCTGCCGTGTTTTATTCATTTTTTGCACGTGCTCAGACTCAATGTTTCCAGATGTAAAACCTTGTAAATCCAAAGGCAATGCATCTTCCTCACGCGTCTCAATCGTCAGCATACGTTTTGCCATCGGACGCATAATAAACCATGCTACAAGCAAGAGTGCTAAAGCTGCCATGCCATAACGCGCTATTTCAAAGTAAAAAGCACGGTCACCAAAACCATCCATCAACACATCCGAAGAACCCGATAAATCAAGCAAAGGCATACTTTGGATTTCAATGGTATCACCACGGTCTTCATTTAAACCCACGGCACTAACAACTAAACTTTCCAAAGCTTTCAAACTTTCAGGTGTGCGTGGTGAATGGGTAATTTCACCTGCTTCGTTGGTTTTTACAATTTCACCCACAATCACGGCTATGGATAACTTTTGCAATGTCCCAAAAGGTATAATTTTATGTTCTGTTTTACTGCTGATTTCATAATTCATTACATTTTCATTGCGTGTGGCTTGTTCTGATGGTGCTGATTGTGTTCCCACTGAACCATCTGCTGCAACAACACTGTCTGGATTGTTCGATGCCATGCCTGGCACACCCATAGGCACTGAATCTACTGCTTTCCTTTGCTCTTCAATGCTTTTCGAGCTACGCAATACTTGCTCATCTGGGTTATAAATATTGGCACTACTTTCAAGGTGTTCACGATTAATTTGAGCTGTAACTCGAACCACAGCTTGCCCGGCGCCAACCACCTGCTCAAGCATACTGGTCAAGCGAATTTCATAGCCTTTCTCCAGCTTACTTTGGTAATCCATCATGCTTTGTCCTTCGCCTGATGGTTGATTACCCTCTACCGATGAAAGTAGGTTGCCTGATGAATCCACAACCGTCACCGCATCATTACTCAATTCTGCCACAGCAGAAGCCACTAGGTTTTGAATCGCAACTACGGTTTGTTGCGGCATTTTTTTGTTGCCCATCAATTTAAGCATCACTGCAGCCGATGCTTTGCGTTCTCGCTCAGCAAATGCAGACTCCTTAGGCAGCACCAAATGCACCCGTGCCGCAGAAACCATAGGAATCACTTCAATGGTGCGCGACAACTCCACTTGCATCGCACGTTGCAAGTTGATTTTTTGCGTGAAATCACTGATGCCAAACTCATTGCTGCGGTCAAACAGTTCAAAACCTTCACCATTGCTTGGCATCATATCTGCACTCGCCAATTTYAAGCGAACCGCATAGATTTGGTCTTCAGGTACAAGCACTGTACCACCGCCTTGTAATTTATAAGGGATTCTTTCTTTTTCCAAAAGCCCAACAATTTCAGCCGCATCTTTTTCATCCATGCCTGAATAAACCGTGCGATAAGGTGTTTCCGAAGACCATAACATCAAACCCACAAACCCGACAAACATCAATGAAGCCGCGAAAAACAAAATGATTCGCCTGTGTTTAAGCATCATGTTTTGCATATTCAATAAAGGAGGTGCCGAACCATCAATGGTTCCCGATAGCACTTCAGATGAGCCTGCAAAAGATTGACCCTGCGGTTGACCTTGTTGTTGATTCATCTGATGTTGCCCTTGTTGTGGTGCTAAACCTTCAGCCATTGATTTTCCCCTTAGCTATTCTTTTCTTGTTTCCTTGAGAGTTTTTATGTTGGTTAAAAGCTGTTAGTCCAAGGCATGAGTTGCCGCTTATAGCAACGCTATTAGCCAAACGAATAACGCAGGAATAACAACTTTAAAGCGACATAAACTAAACTTGCATACGGATGACTTCACGATAGGCATCCATCACCTTATTTCGCGCTGAAAGCATCAACTGAAAAGATAAGCTGGCTTGTTTCATGGCTAACAAGGTCTCCGACATATTACCTTCGCCCGTAATTGCCAACTTCTCTGCATCTTTTGCTGCCGACTTAACATCGTGGTTCATTTCCGTTGCATATTGTTTCAACACATCGGCAAACTGCCCTTTATTTTCACTTGTTCCCGTCTCAAGTTTTGGCGTTGCAATCTTTGTAGCATGAGGTCCATAACTCTGTATTTGCATAACCATCTCCTATCGTAATATATCTAAAGCTTTGAGAAACATACGCTTTGAAGCATCCATCGTTGTTATATTTGCCTCAAAACTTCTTGCCGCCGAATTCATATCCACCATCTCTTCAATCGTGTTCACATTGGGCATATTGACCATGCCTGCTTCATCTGCATCGGGGTGTGTGGGATCATAAATTTGGTTAAACGGGCTCATATCTTTACTGATTTCTGCTACGCGAACGGTTTGTGCGCCCGAACGATTCAATTGTCCTCGAAAAACACTATTAAAATCAGATTTAACGCCCACGGTYTCAAAAATAACTTGTGTGCGGCGGTATGGTCCACCATCTTCTGTTTTGGTAGATTCTGAGTTTGCAATGTTCTCAGATACCACGTCCATTCGCGCACGTTGCGCAGCCATTCCCGCAGAGCTGATGTGCATCGACGTAAAAAGGTCATTTGCCATGATTTATCTCCCACCCTCTTTAATTGCATTGGTAATACTGCTCAACTTGCCTTGTAATATTTTCATATTGAGTTCATACATCAGTTGATTTTCTGCCAATGTAGACATTTCACGCTCCACATTAACCGTATTACCATCCATGCGTTGCGCATCATCAGAACGATTAAAAAGATTCATAGATAAACCCATCGAAGAAGAGCCCGTTAAATGTTTAGTGTGTGTTTGTTGCGGTGAAATAGATGAGGATTCAGAAACTCTTTCTTTATAAAAGTCTTCAAATGAGCGTTTGTCTGCTCGATAGTTGGGTGTGTCTGCGTTGGCAATATTACTGGAAATCACCGTTTGCATTTGTTCTCTCGCCGCAGCGGCTGCCCCAAGCTTGATGAAATTATTAGAAAATAAACCCGACATCGCATTGCTCCCTATTCATGATTAAAAACATGTCATARRAGGGTAAGCAAAGAGAATGCCAYTTTTATGGCAKGRATTGTTTTGAAATAAGGAGAACCCTGTTTGGCTTGGGAACAAACCAAGGGAGAGTGCATAAAGGGAGGAATGCAAGCTGCTCAACCAAGCCATACAGGGTGTTACACCTATCTATCGCAGACTTAGCGAGCAACTTTAGAAAAAAGTTTTATGTTAGTGAATTAGGTATCAAATGATTCCTTTCTTAGGATTAATACTTCATCTTCAACAGCGGTCAATGCCGTAATTCGGCTCATCGCTSCTKKYWMNTTTCMTTSYSKCSKYKMMKRYGTMMASMWWWKSWMMSGTRMWMMNNCACCTKKRTYMKSWWMYYYTTGYWSCRYKKCTTSMRRSYYRAKWWKSYSGWMKRCYAAAAKSRMYRKYASCRMAGCAATCACGCCTGGCTTGTCTTTAGCCATAATCCTAAGGTAATACTCACTTTGCACATCTGCCATGGACAATGTTTCCAATGGTTTGCGTTCATCTGCCATATAACCCATAACAGGTGCCAAATATTCAACACCATCAGGAAATACACGCGTAATGTCCATAATATCAGCCACCACAGCCGATGCTGTTGGTCGCTCGCCTGCACCACGCCCGATATAAACGGTGTGTTCCACAAAATCACCCGAAATCATCACCGCGTTATAAGAATCTGACACTTGGGCAATTTGCGAGGAAAGTGGCACTAATGTTGGGTGCACACGCATTTCAACCTGTTGAACTTCGTCATTTTCGTAATGTGGCTTAGCAATACCGAGTAATTTAATGCGATAACCAAGCTCATGCACAGCCTCAATATCTGCCGCACCTATTTTGCTGATGCCTTCGGTATAAACCTCATCAAACTTAATCTCTGAGCCATAAGCCATAGCCGCTAAGATGGATAACTTATGCGCTGTATCAATGCCTTCCACATCAAAAGTTGGGTCTGCTTCAGCATAACCAAGCTCTTGGGCTTCTTTAAGTACATCAGCGTAGTCTGCACCTTCGTTTTCCATTTTTGTGAGAATAAAGTTGCATGTGCCATTCAAAATACCATACACCGATTCAATATGATTGGCTGCCACGCCTTCTCTAAGCGCTTTAAGACAAGGAATACCACCTGCCACTGCCGCTTCAAAGCCTATGGCTACTTTTTTCTCTGCCGCAAGATCAAATAGCTCTTCGCCATGTTTGGCAATCAAAGCTTTATTGGCTGTAACCACATGTTTACCGTGTTCAATGGCTGATGCGACAAATGAACGTGCAGGTTCATAACCACCAATCAGCTCAACCACCAAATCAATATCATCAGCTTTCACCAAGTCAGCAGCATCGTCATAAAGTTTGATGCCCGATAAATCCAAGCCAAAATCACGATTTAAATCTCTATCGGCTGCTGCGACCAGTGTGATGGTTTTACCCAATCGTTTTGCCATCAAAGCTTGTTGTTCAATCAAAATACGGGCAACACCTAAACCAACTGTGCCTAAACCTAAAATACCTACACGAACTTCTTTCATCTTACACTCCACTTCCAGCGTTTAAGAAACTTTTAATGCCACGCAATGCTTGGCGGGTTCTGTGTTCATTTTCAATCAAAGCAATGCGTACATGGCTATCACCATATTCACCAAAACCAATACCAGGGCTGACTGCAACACCTGCTTCAGTAAGCATCTTTTTGGAAAATTCAATTGAACCCATAGCTTTGAACTCATCAGGAATTTCAGCCCAGACAAACATGGTCGCTTTGGGGCTTTCCGCCATCCAACCCATATTGTGTAGCCCTTTTATGAGCACATCACGGCGGGATTGATACATATTGCGAATATCTTCCACACAGTCTTGCGGACCATTCAATGCTGCACATGCTGCAATTTGCAAGGGTTGGAACATACCATAGTCCAAATACGATTTAATTTTACCCAATGCACCAACGATTTCACTATTCCCCACCATAAAACCAATACGCCAACCTGGCATATTATATGTTTTAGACAGCGAATAAAATTCAACGGCTACATCTTTTGCGCCCGGAACCTGCATAATCGATGGGCATTGGTAATCATCAAAAGTGATTTCGGCATAAGCAATGTCCGATATAATTATGAGGTCATTTTCTTTAGCGAAATCCACCAACTTCACATAAAAATCCAAGTCCACAACTTGCGCAGTGGGGTTAGACGGAAAATTCACAATGATAATCTTAGGACGTGGCCATGAATCTTTCACTGCCTGTTCAATATCCGCAAAATAATCCCTATCCGCACCCATAGGCACATGACGAATATCAGCACCAGCAATGATAAAGCCATATGGATGAATCGGATAAGCAGGATTGGGTGATAAAATTAAATCCCCAGGCGAGGTGATCGCCACAGCCAAATGCGCCAAACCTTCTTTAGAACCAATGGTCACAATGGCTTCAGTTTCAGGGTCTAAATCCACATCAAACTTGCGCTTGTACCAGCCACACACAGCTTTACGCAAACCATCAATGCCACGCGACACGGAATACCTATGGTTGCGCCCGTCTTGTGCAGCCTCACACAGCTTATCAATGATATGTTGCGGCGTAGCTTGGTCAGGGTTGCCCATGCCAAAGTCGATAATATCCTTGTCGGCGCGACGCAATTCCATTTTAAGCTGGTTAACCTGTGCAAAAACATAAGGTGGAAGACGTTTTATTTTCTCAAATTCGCGCATACGTGGGCAAAACTCCGATTAAAAGATGATGCGACTTTATAAGCCAAGCCTTAAAGGTCAAACACTCACTTTAAAACTTGATGTTCKGGCGAAGTATAAAGGTGATTCTTTGCTGCTCTCTTGCGAGCTCTCCCGTGTATCGTTCGGCGCCTTGCCAAATCACACCAAAACCCAAGGTCATGGTGAGTTTACCTTGGTTAAGTGTCCAATGTTTATCAATGATAAGCGTTTGTTTACTTGGCTTTAGCGTCCGCTGTAATATATCCAACTGATAGTCGATACCAATATCGCGCATAAAGTCATCTTCCGCTTTTTGAAAATCTATTCTATCCCGCCTCAAACCCAGCTTGAATGTGTCTGAAATGTTAGGGTGACTATGAAACTTTGCGCCACCGCGAAAACTCCACGATAAATATTGCATGTCCGTTTCACGTTTACCTTTGATTTTCCATTCCAACTCCAACCAGTTATCACGAAACAATACATTTTGTTGAATATGGTGCCCACCAACACTCAGTAAGTAACCGATATAACCCTTATTATCACCCTCTGTTTTCTTGCCTTGCGGTGCTGCAAACTTGAGTACACGACCTATAAACAACGACAATGCATAAGGCTCTTCAAAACCTGCTGTCACCGCCTCAACCAACTTACCGTTAAAACCATGACCTCTACCATTTTGATACAAAGAAGGGTGACTTTCCCGAAGTTGCACCCCAAGAATAGGTAAGGGATTAATGCTTGCTTCCAACAAAACAAAATCTGGCGTCAAACTATCTTGCAAAATTTGCTTATATATATCCAACTCTTTTAAATTTTGCACCTCAGGTACTTCTTGGTCGTCAAAACCTTTTGTCCAAGATATGTTGGAATAATAGGCATCCAGCTCATAATCAAACTCAGCCCACGCTGGGGAAATCAACAAGAAGATATAAGTCAAAAAAACCACAGCCCTTTTCAAGTATACACCAACCCCTCATGATTTAATGTTAGAAAGATAGTGTTGAAGCTGGTGACAATCAATACAAAAACGATTTTAGACTTGGCATTGCCGATTCTGATTTGTAGCATTGCGACATGCCTACATTTGAAACACCTGACCAAGAGAAAATTATTCTAGAGCTTGCCGATAAGCAAGCCATCAAACCACCATCCATGTATGAAGTGCTTTTACTCAATGATGACTTCACGCCCGTGGACTTTGTTGAAGAAATTTTGATGAAATATTTCTTTAAAAATAGCGGTGAAGCTGAAATTATTACCATGCAAGTGCACAAGCAAGGCCGTGGCATTTGCGGTGTTTTCCCCAAAGACATTGCCGAGAGCAAGGCGTTGCAAGTTGAAAGCTTTAGTCGTCAACATCACCATCCATTGCAGTGCATTGCTGAAAAAAGCGAGTAATACTTACTATTTAGCTATCTTAACCTTTTCGTCTGGAGCAGACTTTGAAATTATCGCTTAAAGATTCAATTACCCAAGCATTGCAAGATGTTGTGAGCAGTCTGCTTGCTGATATTGAAACCAACAAAATACCATCTGTGGTGCTGACCCGCCCCAAACAAAAAGAACATGGTGATTACGCCGTCAATATTGCTATGCCGCTTGCTGGGCTTTTAAAACAAAATCCGCGTCAAGTTGCCGAAACTATTTTAGCCACGGTTGAGTTTSSTKWYRCYRTRGAWWSMSSWGAYRWWGYMGKAYMCRRYTWTMTYMRYWYMWRRMWCAWAGMWSSCRRSGMWWMSGWYMWKMYYMARSRYWYCCTTAACCAAGGCGAAACCTATGGCTGCGTGGACAATAGCAATGGCGAGCGTATTAATTTAGAGTTTGTTTCGGCAAACCCAACAGGGCCTATGCATGTGGGTCATGGTCGTGGTGCTGTGGTTGGTGACTCTTTAGCCAACCTTATGATGGCTCGTGGTTTCAAGGTGCATAAAGAGTATTATATCAATGATGCAGGTAATCAAATTGGAGTGCTTGCCAACTCAGTATGGTTGCGTATGCAACAGCAAAAGGGTTTAGACATCACTTTCCCTGACGGTGCTTACCCAGGTGAGTATATCAATGAAATTGCCAAAGAAATCTTAGACAAAAAAGGTTTTACTTATTTTGAAAACTTGGATGAAACTTCTCGCCTACAAGAGTTAGGTGTTTCGGCTGTGGATGCGAATATGGCAATGATTCGTCAAGACCTCGAAAAAATTGGCATTACGTTTGACCTATATTTCTCTGAAAAAACATTGCACGCATCAGGCAAAGTCACCCAACTGATTGAAAAACTTGAAGCCGATGATTTGATTTACACAGGCACACTTCCCCCGCCCAAAGGTAAAGAAGTCAAAGACTACAATCCTATCGAACAGCGTTTGTTTCGCACCACGGACTTTGGTGATGATGTGGATAGACCACTGATGAAACAAGATGGCACTGCCACCTATTTTGCCGCAGACATTGCTTATCATGCGGATAAGTTTGAGCGTGGCTTTAAACATATGATTGATATTTGGGGCGCAGACCACGGTGGTTATATCACCCGCGTTCAAGCTGCCATGAAAGCTTTAACAGGCTTAGACAAGCAACCTGAAGTCTTGCTTGTACAAATGGTTAACCTTACGCGTGACGGCGTACCGTTCAAAATGAGTAAACGCGCAGGTACATTTGTCACTTTAAGCGAGGTCGTTGAAGAAGTGGGTAAGGATGCTGTGCGCTTCAACTTTATGACCCGCCGCATCGAAAGCCAGTTTGACTTTGATTTAGAAGCTGCCAAAGCCAAAGATGCGGAAAATCCTGTGTATTATGTGCAATATGCTCATGCGCGTATTCATGCAGTGCTGCGCAAAGCCAAAAGTGAAGGTGTCACGCTGGTAAAAGTTGAAGATGTCGACACATCGCTACTCACCAGCGATGAAGCCAGTAAACTCATTAAAATGTTGCTCGCCTACCCTGATATGYTGGACACAGCAGCCAATCGYCGYGAACCTTAYCGYATYGCMACCTACATCATGCAGCTTGCCGCAGCAYTCCACAGCTTTTATCATCACAACCGCGTACTTGGTGTGGCAGAAGATTTAATGCAGGCTCGTTTATTACTACTCTTAGCCACAGCACAAGTGATTAAAAATGCCCTCACTTTGCTGGGTGTKACAGCACCTGAGGAAATGTAGGATTGTCTGACAAGGACTTTGCCCAAGTCGAGACTGCTTACTTTGAGCATGACAATGCAGCGAACTCATCCACAAAAGCAATGGTTATCACCGCAGTTGCTATCATTTTTGCCATGGTTTGCTTTGGCATTGGTTTTTATATGGGTGAAAATCATGGGCTTGAAGCAAATAAAAGTAATAAACACGAAAAGCTCATTGAAAAGCTACATAATCAAAAGCAAGAACTGGCAACACTTAAAGTCGATGCAGAAAAATGGCAGCAACAAGAGGCCAATACTTCCCAAGTTGGTGAGCTTACCTTCTACAATGAACTTCCTGACCAGTCTATTAACCCTGAACCTTTAGATAATCAACCCAAAGCCGTAAACAACGCTGCATTTTTAGATAAACTTGAAGCAGATTTAGAAAAATCCAGAGGCGACAAACACGCCAGGCTTGCTACCGAGCAAAAGCTTGAAGATATTATCAATGCACATATGAACAACACATCACGCACTTTTCGTATTCAAGTTGCATCTTTTACCACGAAAGAAGATGCTGAAAGCTTTGTTCCTCGGTTGCAAGCGCTCGGCATTCCAGCCGAAGTCCAACATGTTGAAATCCCCAATAAAGGCACATACTTCCGCGTATACACCCGCTCATACATGAAGGAACAAGATGCCATTCATGCCAAGCAGTTGATTAAACAAAAGCTTAAAGTTACTGGTCTATTGATTCAAAATGGGTGATATTCGCCTTGAACAAGCAAAAATTTGGTTAGCGCAACACGAGCAAACTCAAACCTTTACTATACAACCTCTAGCAGGTGATGCTTCATTTCGCAGGTATTTTCGTATTTCCACACCCGAGCAGTCTTATGTTTTGATGGATGCCCCGCCAGAAAAAGAAGATGTATCCCCATTCGTTTCTGTGTGTTTATGGCTTGAAGAAGTGGGCTTAAATGTGCCCAAGATTATTGTTCAAGACCTAGACCAAGGGTTTTTATTATTACACGATTTTGGCGATGTAACATGGTCAAAATACATCAATAAAAACAAACAAATAGATAGCTTATTTGRAGATGCACTTCAGCAGCTTCATAGCTTGCAACATGCTGAAATCATACTGGATTTACCTATATTTAATGTAGCTCGAATGCAACGCGAATGCGACCTATATTTAGATTGGTATTTACCTCATCTCAAAACATATATACCCAGCCAAGCAGAGCGTCGAACATTCCAGGAATCCATGTTGCCGCTACTCGAAGAAATCAATACGCTACCTCAAACTGCCGTTCACCTCGATTACCATAGCCGCAACTTAATGGTGCCTGATTCGGGTCTACCACTAGGAATTATCGACTTTCAAGATGCAGTGGTTGGCCCAATTACCTACGACTTGGCATCCTTGCTTTATGATTGTTATCAAGACTATACTGAAGCAGAACGTTGCAAGTGGAGCAAATACTTTTTTGATGCTTTAAGCAGTGAAAACAAAGCATTTTTTAATGACTTTGAAGCATGGCATAGGGCTATACGTCTAACCTCATTACAACGGCACATCAAAGTGTTGGGTATCTTTGCTCGTCTTGCTCACCGAGATGGTAAAACACAGTTTTTAGACGAAATACCCTTAACACAGAAACACTGCATGGAAGAATTAGACGCATTATCACTGCATATACCGCTGCTAAACACCTAGAAATTATCATTTAACGATTGCCCAAAAGCTAACTTTTTACTAGCGTGCCTCGCTCGAAGAAAAGGAGTGAGTCACTTGTTTAAACGCATCTTGATTGCCAACCGTGGTGAATGTGCCATCCGTATTATTCGTGCCTGCAGTGAGCTAGGCATTGAGTCTGTTGCTGTTTATTCAGATCCAGACAACCATGCCTTACATGTTAAAAAGGCTGATAAAGCTATCCTCATTGGCCCTGACCCTGTTAAAAGTTATCTCAATATCCACCGTATTGTCGATATTGCCATCAAAGCCAAAGCGGATGCTATTCATCCAGGTTATGGTTTTTTATCAGAAAACCCTGATTTTGCCCAAGCTGTGATTGATGCTGGCATCACTTATATTGGCCCCTCCCCTGATGCGATTAAAAACATGGGCAGCAAAACCAATGCGCGCACAGCGATGCTGGCTGCTGGTATACCTTGCATTCCAGGCACTGAAGCATCGTTGACTGGGGTTAAAGAAGCCGTAGAAACTGCGCAAGCTATGGGTTATCCCGTGATGCTCAAAGCTTCGGCTGGTGGTGGCGGTCGCGGTATTCGCCGTTGTGACTCTGATGAGGAAGTGGTTGAAAACTACGAATTAACCACCAATGAAGCCATGACTGCATTTGGCAATGGCGAACTATTCATGGAAAAATGTATTGTTGAGCCGCGTCATATTGA
>NVSF01000035.1 GCA_002401135.1 Zetaproteobacteria bacterium | reverse complement strand
CAATTGTCTTTATCTCTTCATCTCTCATTTCTACCAGCATCTCCTTAGCATGGCAGATTCAACTTATTTCAGACGCATTCTGTATTGGAAAAGGCTTAGGTTTGACTTTGCAAAAATAAGTTTTATGCTGCCGCACGCTGCGACATGCAGTGAAACTAAAATAACCTTGCTTTGAACGCGCCTAAGAATGTTTCAGAGCAACGATTATCAAGATGATAATCATGCCAAGAGGAGCGCTATGTATTACGAAACAGTGTTTATCGTAAACCCTGATATTTCTCAGGAAAACACCGAAACTATGACCAATGAATTGGTCGATAAAATTGAAAAAGCTGGAGCCCGTATCGTGAAACGCGAATACTGGGGATCTCGTCCACTTGCTTATTCTATCCAAAAACGTAACCGTGGTCATTACACATTACTTGTCACTGATGGTGTTGGTGATGTGTCTAAAATGATTGATGAGACTTTGCGTTTGGATGAGCGCGTTCTACGCTTCTTAACCACAAGTATTACTGAGCTTTCTGATGAGCCTTCGCCGCTATTGCGTCGTCGTGTTGTTGCTTCTGAAGATAAATCTGAAGACAAACCTACTGAAGAAAAGTCAGAGGAAAAAGCTACTGATAAAACAGAAGCGAAGTCTGACGAAAAGGTTGCAGACAAGGTTGAAGTTAAAGCTGAGAAATCAGAAGAAACAACTGAAGCTGAAGAAAAGCCTGAAAAAGCACCTGCTAAAAAGGCTGCGGCAAAGAAAGAAGATAAAGCCGAAGAAGCACCTGTAGAAGTTAAAGAAAAGTCTGAGGAAAAAGCTGAAGGCTAATCATGTTGCGCTTCATGGTGTCGTTGCCGACATTCATGATCGTTGGATGCCCGATGGAAGCCTTGCGATTGTTGCATCTTTAATTGTTGAACGTCCACATTTGGGGCAAAAAAGAGCCACAATGATAGACGAACAACCGATGCCACTTCGCGCAGAAGGTGAATATGCTGAAAAGCTGTTAAAGCTGGAAGGAAAGGTTATTCATGTTCAGGGGGAACTTCGCCGCCGTTATTATAGCCGAGATGGGCAGCAGCGGTGGGGTCAGGTTGAAGTTTGGGTGAATGATATAAGTGATTCAGAAGATTTAGGAGAATAAGAATGAGTGAAGAAAATACAGTAAAAAAAGACGCGGCACCAGCAGCGGCAAAAACAGATGCTCGTCCAGCGCGTACTGATGGGGCTCGTCCAGCACGTCCACAACGTCGTGGGCCAGGTGGGCGTGGTGGTAAGTTCCAACGTCGCCGCAAGTTTTGCAAATTTTGTGCAGACACAAGTTTAACCGTTGATCACAAAGACCCAGTGCTTTTGGCGCAGTTCATTTCAGAACGCCACAAAATCATTCCGTCACGTGTAACAAGCACTTGTGCAAAACATCAGCGTCAATTGACCACTGCGATTAAACGCGCACGTATATTGGCACTGTTGGCATTTACACCTTTGCATCACAAGTAATTTAAAGTTATGAGTCAAGAACCTTTGCCGAAAGGCGTAGCAATGCCTAGAGCGCTTGACTTGTTTTTGACCAACCGAGTGCTTTGCGCTGTTTTGGCAGTGTCGATGCTCACGGCAGTGTATTGGTTTAATATGCTGTTCGGTAATTTGGGGCTGATTGCGTTTATACTTTTGTTGGTTGGTGTGTTGATGCACCTTGCAGTACCCAGTTTGTTTGCTTTGGTAAGCTTGGGTGGTGGTGTAAAGTATAGTTTGCAAACGGGGGCGATAGCAGGCGGATTATTACTCCTGCTTTTGACTGGAAGCGTGAGCACAGTGGTTGTTTTCATGCTGCTGTTTGTTTTGCTTCCCGTGTTTGCAGCGCAAACCATGCAACGCAAAGGTTTGGGGCAAGCAGGATGGTTGCTGGCTTTGGTATTGTTTGTGGGTTTTGCAACTGCGATGTTTGTGAGTGCTAGCCCGCAAGGTTTGGAATCATTTGTAAGTCAACAATTCAAGCCTGTGTTTGCAGAGATGATTGCCAAGATTCCTGCTGAATCAAAGGCAGATATTGTCGCCATGCAAGACTTGCAGGCCATGATGGTGAAGGTGTTTCCAGGGTTTTTTATCTTGGGGCTGTGGTTCATTTGGTGGACTGACCTTATTTATGCGCGAAACATTGCACAAAAGTATGGTTTCTACCAAGGCGATGATAGCGATATTTTAAGCTTTGCTTTGCCCAATATGCTGGCTTATGTACTGTTGATTCTTCTGGGTTTTGCCAATTTGGCTGAAGGAAGTATACAATACCTCGCGTTAAGTGGTGTGWTTGTGTTGGCAGGATTGGCAGCGGTACAAGGTGTGGTGGTTGTTCATGCGTGGCTGAAAAGCCGTGAGATGGTGAACACTATTATTGTGATGTATGTAATGTTATTTTTTTGGTCCTTTGTGGTGGTTGTATTTTCCCTCATTGGGCTACTTGATATGTGGTTTAATTTTCGTCGAAAGTTTATTTCGRCAACAGGAGAAAAATGATGGAATTAATTCTTTTGGAACGTGTAGAAGGACTTGGTAACGTTGGTGATGAAGTTAAAGTTCGTGACGGATATGGTCGCAACTTYCTTCTTCCTCAACAAAAAGCGGTATCTGCAAATGCAAGTAACCGTAAAGTATTTGAACGCCGCCGTTCAGTATTGGAAGAACAACAGCGCAACGTGTTGGAAACAGCACAAGCTGAAGCAGAGAAGATGTCTTCTTTGAATTTGACAGTGATTCGTGCGACTTCGGATGGTACACATTTGTACGGTTCAATTGGCGCAAATGAATTGGCTGAGTTGGTTACTGCTGAAGGTTATGATGTTGCGCGTCGTGACATCTTGCAAGATGCACCGATCAAAGAAGTAGGCGAACAAGAGTTCCGTGTTCGTTTGCATCCTGATGTGGTTGCAACCATTAAAATCGTTGTGGAAGCTGAAGCGACTTGATTGAAGAAGGAAGAACCTCGCCGCGTGAATTAGATTTGCGTGAGCGAGTTCCTCCTCATGCTCGCGATGCTGAGTGTGCAGTTTTGGGTGGCGTTATGCTCGACCCAGAAGCTTTAGAACGTCTTGAAGGTATCCTWTTGCCTGACCATTTCTATGTGGCAGCCAATGGTTATATTTTCAATGCGATTCAATCACTGGCTTCTGAAAATAAGCCTGTTGATGCATTAATGGTTAAAGATTACTTAGAGCGCACAGGTGAGCTTGAGCAGTGTGGTGGCGAGGCTTAYCTCGGTGATTTAATTTCATTAATTCCAACTTCAGCCAATGTTCGCCATTACGCTGAAATTGTTCGAGAACGCGCCATTCTTAGGCAGCTTTTAAAAGTTTGCAGTAAAATATCCCAAGAAATTTATGAAAACCCGATAAAGCCAGTGGGTGAGCATTTGGATGCATCTGAATCGCAAATGTTGGCTGTGGCTGAAAGCTTTACCCAAACCAAACCAACATTCCAAAACCTTAAAACGTTGATTCAAGAAGGTTATCAAGAGCTACAACGCCGCTATGAAGATCAGCGTAAAATCACAGGTATTGCCACAGGCTTTACTGATTTGGATGAAAAAACAGCAGGTTTGCAGCGTGGTGATTTGATTGTCATTGCGGGTCGTCCAAGCATGGGTAAAACAGCATTTGTGATGAACTTGGCACAAAATGCTGCGATTCGTGATGTTGAGAAAAATGTTGTGGCAGTGTTTTCTCTGGAAATGTCWGCGCAACAAATTGGTATGCGTTTATTGGCGGCGGAATCACGTGTGGATATGTCAAAAATGAGAACGGGTAGTTTTGTCAGTGATGACTGGCGTAAGCTTGCCTCAGGCACGCAAAAACTTTCCGAAGCAGCAATTTTTGTCGATGATACWCCTGGTATATCAGTGCTTGAAGTACGCTCAAAATGTCGCCGTTTAAAGCGTGAACAAGGGCGCTTGGATTTGGTATTGATTGATTATTTGCAATTGATGACAGGCAATGCCAATGCTGACCGCAAAGACTTGGAAATCAGTGAAATGACACGTTCGCTGAAAGGACTTGCCAAAGAACTTGATGTACCGATTATTATTTTATCCCAGTTGAACCGATCATTGGAATCACGCGCTGATAAACGCCCAATGATGTCTGATTTGCGTGAATCGGGTGCGATTGAGCAAGATGCCGATGTGATTATGTTTATTTATCGTGATGAGGTTTATAATAAGAAACCTGAAAATGAGGGTATTGCAGAAATCATTATTGCCAAACAGCGTAATGGTCCGATTGGCACAACGCGCCTTACATTCTTAAAAGAATTCACACGATTTGAAAATTTTTCAGGCGGTGAACACTCAGGTTTTTAGTCGTTCAGGTTGATGATGCCTAAGTTGGTGGCTTCAAAGACTGCTTCAGAGCGCGATGTGACTTCCAGCTTTTTATAAACACTGCGAATATGCGTGCGAATAGTGTTGGCAGAGACTTCTAAAATAGCTGCGATTTCATCATAGCTGTAACCTTTGGCAATCCATTTAAGCACCTCATGCTCGCGCGCTGTTAATGGGTTGTGTACTTYKATKRCMACTTTYTTTTCYGYGYYGTTRAARCGTTTGAGAAGAAAACGCGCAACTTCTGGGCTGATGGCAGATTCGCCGCGCATCAAGGTGATGATAGCATCACCCAACGCCTCAAAAGCTTGGCGTTTGAGYAAATAACCACTWGCACCWGCTTCCAAKGCYTCCACCACRTGTTCTTCATCAGCATACATGGTGACGACCAAAATTTCGATGTTGGGATAYAAWCGTTTGGCTTCTCGAATCACTTTAACACCATGCCCATCAGGTAARCCCAAGTCGGAAACAAGGATGTCAGGTTGGTACTTGCCCAAAGATACCAATGCCTCTTGGCAGGTGGCAACAGCATCTACCARCTTGAGGTTAGGATGCATGTTAATRGCTGCTGCTAAATGATCGCGAGCAGGTTTTTCATCTTCAAGCAATAAGGCTAAATGAGTGGCTGGTATTTGCATGGTTTRCTTAGTTATCTTGTTYGAARCTCGGGTTRAAGCGTTTGTTTAAATAAGCTGCGATTTCATTGGATTCATACATCCAAACGGTTTCACCATCCTCGTCAATGCGTAAACATGGTACTTTAATCGYRCCRCCTTCKTGYTCYAAAGTRTTGCGATGTTCCCCGCCACGCACTTGGGCATCGCGGTATTCCATCGGCAGGTTGAGGCGGCGAACCGTGCGGCGAAGTTTGATGCAAAAAGGGCAAGCAAAGTATTGATAGAGAGACATGTGTTGCACTGCAACATCAACTTGCGCTTGTTCATCCGCACTTCGCTTCACTTTGGGAGGGGTGGTGATATAGCTGATAAACGCCATTAACCCACCAACACCTTCACGAAAAACTTTTAGTAATACTTTCTTAATCATGGCTAGTGTATACTCCTGTGATTGCCGACTTTAACGGTAAAAATGGATAATATCATCACTTTTTATAAAGTGTGTAGTGTTTGACAATTCAACTTTGATTTGTAAGGTGACTAGCCTTTTTGCGACATACTTATTAGGAGATAAACTGATGGCTTCAACACAAGATATTTCATGTTACTCACCCGGCTTGGCAGGTATTCCTGTTGCTGAATCTTCAGTGTCCACGATTGATGGACAACGAGGTATCCTTGCGTATCGTGGCATTGATATTGAAGAATTAGCAGAAAAATCTTCCTTTGAAGAAACATCATACCTTTTGATTTATGGGCATTTACCATCAGCAGATGAATTGGCGAAGTGGGACGATGAACTGCGTCATCATCGCCGCATTAAATTCCGAATTCGTGATATGATGAAATGTTTCCCCGAATCAGCGCACCCTATGGATGCACTTCAGGCGTGTGTGGCTGTATTGGGCATGTATTATCCGATGGAAACAGGCTTAAACCAGCACCTTGGCGAAGATGAAATTCGCGAGGTCTATTTGCGACTCATTGCCAAGTTGCCCACCATTGTGGCTGCTCATGCGCGTATGCGTAAAGGTGATGACCCGATTCAACCGCGTGATGATTTAAGCCATGCGGCAAACTTCTTATATATGTTAACGGGTAATGAGCCAAGCCCATTGGCAGAGCGAATCATGGATGTGGCATTGATTGTTCATGCTGAACATACGATGAATGCCAGCACATTCAGTACAATTGTGGTCGCGTCATCCCAAGCAGACCCTTATTCATCTATCAGCGCGGCTGTGGGTTCATTATCTGGCGCATTACATGGCGGGGCGAATGAAGATGTATTGCATATGTTGGATGAAATCGGGACATTGGCGAATGCTGAAAGTTATTTGAAAGCCAAGCTTGCCAACAAAGAAAAAATTGCAGGTTTAGGGCATAGGGTTTATAAAACTAAAGACCCCCGCGCTACCTTGTTACAAAAGTTATACGGCGATTTAACCCAGGAGTTGGGCGAAGACCCAACCTATGAAATTGCCCGTTATATTGAGCAGTTTTCTAAAGAAACACTAGGCAAAAAAGGTGTTTGTCCCAATGTGGATTTCTATTCAGGTATTGTTTATCGCAAGCTTGGTATTGATACCGATTTGTTCACCCCCATTTTTGCTGTATCACGTGTATCGGGTTGGTTGGCGCATTGGCGTGAGCAGCTTGCAGATGGTCGTATTTATCGCCCAATGCAAATCTATAAAGGCAAATCAAATCAAGTTTATATTCCAATCGAAGAGCGCAGCTAGAAGTCTTTTGTGATTTCATTAAAGTGGGTAAAAAAGATGAAATGCCCACCTTCTTTCAGGTAGTGGGCTTGGCAATTGGGGATGGCTGATGCGAGTTTTTTGGCGCAAGCGATATCAACGGTTGTATCATCTTCGGCATGATATAAAAACACGGGAACCTTGATGTTTTTAGGCTTAAAATGCCATTTACGAACACGCACCAACAAGTCGTCGTTCACTGCTGCAAGACGTGTTGGATAAGAGGATTCTACCCACTGTTTCAGGTAGTCACGTAAGGCAGGTGTATTGCTAAAGGCACGTTCGCTGCTTGACACATATTTATCATTGTTAGTGATGAGTTCATCGGGTCGTTGAGCGAGGCTTTTAAAACCAATAAGGGTCATTTGGTTAAACACAACTCGAGGAAGATATTTGCCAGCTTTATAAAGGATATTGTTGGTGGTTATCTTTGTAAGTTTATCCATGTTAGGTGGTACAACAGGAGATATGAGCAACAATTGACTGACGCGTTCTGGATAGTCATGTGCCAAGGCTGTGGCATAAGGTGTACCATTAGAGCTTGCAATTACTTTAAACATATCTATGCCCAAATGGTCAACGAGTTGAATAATATCCTTAGCATGGTCTTGCAGGCTATAGTTTCCCTTTGTGGGTGTAGAATCAAGAAACCCTGGTCGTTTGGGTGAGATAATGCGGTATTTCACTAGATCTTGTAGTTGGGGTTCATGAAACATTTGTTTGTCAGGGTGAATCAGTGGGTGACAAAAAATAACGGGTTCACCATCAGGGTTGCCATACTCAACATAACCTAATCTTCGACCGTCAAGTAAAGCGATAGAGCCTTGTGGTGGGGGCAGGGCAGTTTCGCCCAGCGGTATAAACGGCAAGGGAAGTTGCGGTTGCCCTAAAATCGCAGATRKKMKGKKYWSWWYYKWTWKKWYMWAYTYWWYKWGMYWRCTTGTGCTTGTTTTATCAAAGATGGTTTTAATTTGAGCGCGCACGGTATGAATACTTACACCAAGTTTTTCAGCAATATCATTGAGATTATGGCAACCATTAGCGAGCAGGGCAACAAGCTTGGCTTGGGCATTGGTAAGCTGAAAGTCTTGCTGAATGGAATCTATATGATATTCAGGCTTGATGCTTGGCGACACAATATAGAGGGCAACTTTCATGGGTGCAGTCGGAGTGCTTTCTTTCTCAGCATAGCTAGTAACCCAGATAGATGTGCGCTGTTCCTGATTAAGGTCAATCTGCAAAGAAATACCTGTTTGCTGTTGGCTTGCAGCGTTTGTAATCGCATGGTGTAGTGTTTGGGTGCTTTTTGAACTGTGGGCTAAAATATGATTATTCTCTGTACTTAAACATGTCTTACCATCAAGAAAAGCTTGTGCGCGCTGATTTAAGGCAACAATTTCAGCATCTTGCGTCACGATAACTATACCCATAGGCAAACGGTTGATAATATGGTCAGCTGCATCACTCTTACTTTCCAAACTACTGATATAATGATGGATTCTTATGGCTTTTGTTAGGTGAGGCTCCAAATGTTTAACATTATCCACCTTTGGTTCATCGGAGAAGGCAATTCTGTGCTCATCAATGGATTGAAACAATTCAGGCCAAAGCGCAGGTGATTGCGCGGTATCATATATTAACTCTACCAGCTTGGAATATGCTTCAATTTTTTCATGGTCTTGATGTGGCATCTACCAAGCATAGCACAATAATAAAACAACGGCATAGCCCATTTGGGCGATGCGGAAAATTTTTATATGTGGTTGGGTTGCAAAATTGATTCTGGATGAGATAAATAAATTTGAGATCGCCCAGTGATTATGCCAATAATGGTTTGTACCTTGCTTCGGCAGCTTTTGTCAGTGGCATAAACATTGCGTATCGTTTTTGAAATATAATTTGGATGATAGAATGTAAGGAAATGAGACAGTTATGAGAAGTTTAATAGGAGAGGGTGCAAGTATGATAAAAACATTGAATATGAAGTGGAAGCGATTGCTAAAACTATCACTTATTTTGTTCGGGGTAATAGGTCTGCAAGGGTGTACAGTAGAGGGAGGGTGTGAGTATTATTATAGCTTCAGTACGCCTTCAAACTATTATTGTACTGATATGAGCGAAGATTATTTACTTGTTCCTCCGACAGATTCGGAAATTTGTTTTTATGGTGAAGGAAACACTTTTCATGAAGGAAAATCATGTAGTACTTTGGGGTATAGGGAAGCATCGAATGTAGGTGATTATCAATACAATGCCAATAAAGACCCTTCACCTTATGGTGCGTACTCTTCATTGGGTAGCTCAACARGTGGAGGAACTGGAGCAGGAGGATCGGCTACACCGTGTGATTGGAATACGGTATGGACGGGTGACCCTAATGATGTTCAGGTGAGYACACAGTGTCAGGCTGCGTGTGTGTATGCAGATGGAGGTAGTGAGGAAGGTAGAGCTGCTTCATGTAGTATTGTTGCACAATGGGGAGCGACAGGTAGTTGCTCGATTTGCCCCTAAGGAGAAAGAGATGAAAATATTTAAATTGATGGCAATGATGACSTGTGTTTTGTTTTCTTCTGCAGCTATGGCACAGGATGTATGGTTTGAAACAAACTACTCTGCGGATGAACAAGAATCGGGCTGTGGGGTGAGGCACATCTTGTATGACCACAGCTCAAACGGAGAAATTTCTATGCTTTGGGTTGCATCATCCATTTGTTCTGGTGAGGTAGCTTTCAGTGAGTCTGTTGTCTTTTCACAAAACACCATGAAAGCGTGGCCTGTCCTGTTGCATAAAGCTGCAGCATGGGCAGATAGTGACATGAGTGGAGTTGCGTTCAATTTACACCACTGGGGCGATGGTATTGTTGTGAATGTATTAAGGCGTGTTGATGTATTAGGTGAAGMAAATGTTTATTTTAGTRTTCAGAACACAGCGTTTTCAGGTGAGTTACAACGACCGTTATTGGTGTCAGTTTCGGAAGGTGCTTGGAGAACTTTATCGAACATTATTGCTGGTAAAGCTTTTGTAAAACTTGTAGCCCCTTAATTACTCTAAACATATTAGTGTAGTTGGGCTTGTCCTGCGCTGATGTTGGTTAGGGCTGTGTTTAAGCTTTCAATGTCAGTGGTTGGAACATCAATGCAGAGTGRTATACGCGTGGTATAACCTGCTTTTCGAATCGTGATATTATGCGTTTTAAGCAGATGTTTYATGTTGTTTTCTAARTGGTAATCAAAGGTGATAGTGAATATTTTACTGTCCACAAGCGTAATCACTTCAAGCTTGTTCATGGCAAGGCTTGCCGAGCTGGAGTAGGCGCGAACAAGACCACCTGCACCCAGCTTAATGCCACCAAAATAGCGAACAACGACCAGTGCGACTTCTCCGATTCTCTTGTGCTGTAAAACATTAAGAATCGGTTTTCCCGCAGTGCCTTGTGGTTCGCCATCATCGCTAAATCCTATGTCAGTTGTTGCAGTGGGATGTCCTGCGATATATGCCCAGCAATGGTGTCTTGCATCGGGATATTGCGCTTTGATGTTTTCTATAAAAGCTTTGGCTTGTTCTTTGTTTTTGGCTCTTTGAATGTGGGTGATAAAGCGGCTTTTTTTGATGATTTGTTCAGAACAAAGGGGTGCGTCTGGAACATCATAGTTCATTAAATACGGCGATGTTGCAACACAGGCATACGTTGTTTTAAGTCATCCAAGAAAGTGCTGTTGATGGTTGCTGAAATGATGCCTTCACCACTTTCTATCTCAGCCAGTGTTTCGCCCCAAGGGTTGATGATTTGGCTGTGCCCGTAGGTTTTTCGTCCGTCTGCATGTGTTCCGACCTGACCAGCAGCCAATACATAAGCTTGGTTTTCAATAGCTCTCGCTTTGAGCAATGTGTTCCAATGGGCTTTGCCTGTTGGCACTGTAAACGCTGCGGGGACAGTGAGAATATTGCAACCTTGCGCACTGTATTGCCGATAAAGTTCAGGAAAGCGCAAGTCATAACAAATCGATAAACCCACTTTCCAGTGTTCATTCAGAGTGACAGTTTCAGGTGTTTTACCGGCACTGATTTGTGCGGACTCTTGCCAAGATTCACTGCCCAAGTCCACATCAAACAAGTGCATTTTATTGTAAGCTGTCACCAGCTTGCCTTCGGGGGAAAATACAGGGCTATGGTTGAGGAACTTATCAGGGTTGTTGCCATCCTGAATCAACATTGAGCCAGCAATKAACCARCATTKATWYGTTTTGGCGAGGYTRCTGAAGTGTTGTWGTATTTTRTTGYATTCAGAGGGCTGGGCATGATGTTGTTTGCGTTGAATATCATGGGTAATCAGYGTYGCATTTTCAGGCAAGAGCAACACATCAATAGGCTGGGCATGGTCGGCYAAAAGTTGYYCAATATGTTGCAAATTTTGCWGCACATCATCWGARCTGCAAAGCTGCATACATGCAACTTGTAGCGNANYRKWCTWANNTRTTTARCCAYTTATTTKGGRGCGAGTTCTATCGTTTTTTTATCTTGATGAACGGTAACTTTATAATTTTTCAAAAAACTCATGCCAAGTAGACCTAGGTTGGGTTTGTCGGCGGCTATGGTTTGAATGGTTGCCCGAACTCTTGATTGGCTCATTTTGCCAATGTTCATGTCTGTTAGGCGAACACGAAGCACTTCTATTTCACCGTTTGATGTTTGAACTTTGATGGTCTTGGACTTTAAATCATATAAACCTGCTTGTTTGGCAATGGCAGGCGGAATTGCGACATAGGTCGCACCTGTGTCCACAATAAAACGCATAGCTACACCGTGAACACTACCTTGCACAATCATAGAGCCAGATTCATCCTGATAAGGAATCATAGATTCGATTTTATCRAGGTTAAACGCAGGGTTTCTTATGGYTTTAATAGGATTTAGTTTATATTCTTTTGCATCCATACTTGGTGCAATATCAGTGTATATAATTTCACCATACTCATTCACAACTTTATAAAGCTCAGCTTGAACTGAAAGTGGTATTAATGTCAGCCCTATGATGAGAAAAATATATTTAAACATATCGTCCAACCCCTAAATAATTGCCCATATTTGCCTTGTTATTCAAGATGGGAACAAGCTTTCTATCACATGCTGACATAATCGTCATCATACCTGGCCCGTGCCCTGCAAGCGGTGAATCCGAGTGAATCACCATACCAATAGTGAGCGCACCTTTGCGGAATGTTCGCCCATAGTTGTTGTCATGGTCAAGCACAGCCACAAAATCACCAAACCTTAATTTGTCCAAGCCATGCTCTTTGACCATATCTTCATCATGACAAAGRATRTCRTARTCACCWGTCGTYACYGAMARYGCACCAATGCCTGAGCCCATGGCATAGTTSGSMASMATCMMRYTCACMNGNACWWCAMTCTRYMSWWKTKCNTTYTSCTTNTWMYMMMAWTWTKTCCAACAAATCAGGGTCGATATTATAAATAAACACATCATCATGGTCGATAAATTTCAAACCTTGCCCAAAACCACGAATCATAAATTTATCATCGCAAGTGAGTTTATCCAAAGTTGCATCAGGGAAATCAATCATCAWATGATTCACCCCACCATGATGCCCAATCACTGTACCAAGTTCGCCTTTGGCTTCGCCAGAAATCACCCGCGCTTGATTGCCGCAACAAGCATGAAACTGATAACCATCTTCAGACTTACGGTTTTTATGGGTGAGAGTACTCGAAACACCAGGCTCAATATGTTCACCCGCCCAACCAAACACCGAATCACCGACTTTGACGTTATAGGTGATACCACCCGTGCTCGGCCAAGAAAACACTTCACCTTTGCTGCCCACTTCAAAAGGCGCCCACATTTGAGCAGGGGAAACCCCGCCTTGCACGCCTGTCATGACCAATTGTTTACGATTTATCTTTAAGCTCATGTTTATTCCTTTTTACCAAATTTATAGCCCATGCGTGTTTTAATGATGCGTTGTTACTTTCGTAGTAAACCTATTCCAAGTCTGCAATGCGTATTTCAAATGCCTTGAGTAGCGTATCAGGTGTATACACAGGATACTGGCTCGCCTTGTAGTCTTTAATATTGCGTGTCACCAAAGCATCAACAACACAACACTCACCTGAAAAATACTGCACAGCATCCTCAAAGTCTGTAAACTCTGAGTGTATTGCCAAGCGTAGCACCACAGCATTAACATCAGCAATATTAAACATAGATAGCAGTTTTTGCACGGCAAGCGCAGCCTGTTTTCGCCCTGCAACTTTGCTCACTAAATAATCCAACGTRGTGATGGTTGTTGCACAAAGGTAACCTTCAATTTTCTTTTGCTCAACCAAACCAACAAGCTGAGCCGACACATTCACAAAAGGCTGCCTGTTTAATAAAACATCCAAGATAACATTGGTATCAAATAGAACTTTCAAAGGTATTTTTTCTCTAAGTGTTGTTTGTAGTCGTCTAGGTCAATATCAGCATCATTTAACACGCCAACCAACGAGCGTGTTATTGGGGGTATTACGGAGGTTTTTTTCTCCATAGTTAATACCTGGAAATAATCAGCCACTACCTTTGATAGTGAAGTTTGATGGGCTTTGGCATATATTTTTGCTTGTTTGATGACATCGTCTTCAAGCCTAAGTGTCAGTTTTGATTGCATAACCACCTCTTGACGTACTATTAAAGTTAAACTATACGTCACAGCGAGAAAAGTGTCAATAAGACATAGAATTATGAGTCTATATTTTGCTCACATTGCAACACACCATGCCAAAGCTTGTCAAAGTCAGGATGTTGCTGGTTGGCTATGTGCATCAACTTTAAATATGCGTTGGCGAGTTGGCGTTTATGGGTCAAATTTTCCGCTGCTTCTAAGGCATCATCCGCACTGCCGAGCAAGGCAAAGTGTTCTCTGGCTATATCCAGTTCAGCAGGAATACGCTCTCCCAAGTGTGGCTCATCCATCCAATCGCAAAGTAAGCAATAGTCATAATCATCGCAGCTTAACATGGTTGGGAACCCGCAACATTGGCAGGCAAAACGCAGTGGTTCATGACGAACAATGGGTTCAGGGTGAGGAAGTTTAGGCTGGTGTAAGCGTGTAAAGGCTTGTTGACGCACTGCATAGTCGGGCAAATCAGGATACCAAGGTTGTATGGGGTTTTGAGCTTGTTTCACTTCTTTTGGGCTGAGGTTTAGCTGGATAGATGCTGATAATGAAGCGTGGTGGGGAGCAGTTTCTATCGTGGTAAAAAAGGGTGATGTTTCTTCTCTTTTTGTGACTTCATCCAGTTGCATGGTGATATGATAGGGGATGGTGTTGCTGGCTTGTACGCCTGTGAAATCAAAGGTGATGCTTAACTTTGTATTGCAGATATTCTGATTGCTGATGCCAAGTTTACGCAATGACACGCCAAATCGGGCACAAAACCTATCCAACTCATATTCAGCATGGCTAAGATAAAAAGGC
>NVSF01000034.1 GCA_002401135.1 Zetaproteobacteria bacterium | reverse complement strand
GCTTTCGCCCATTGCGCAATATTCCCCACTGCTGCCTCCCGTAGGAGTCTGGGCCGTGTCTCAGTCCCAGTGTGGCTGATCATCCTCTCAGACCAGCTAACCATCTATGGCTTGGTGGGCCTTTGCCCCACCAACTACCTAATGGTACGCGGACTCATCCAAAGGCGACAGGGCACCGAAGTGCTCCCCATCTTTTCCCACTGGCCCGAAGGCTCGTGGTCTTATGCGGTATTAGCGTTCATTTCTAAACGTTATCCCCCACCCTAGGGCAGATTATCCACGCGTTACTCACCCGTGCGCCACTCTACTCGCCCCGAAGGACTTTCGCGTTCGACTTGCATGTGTTAGGCACGCCGCCAGCGTTCGTTCTGAGCCAGGATCAAACTCTCCGTAGAAAGTTTAACTTTGTTATATTACTTAATCCCAACTTTATTGGTCACAAGACCACTCAAAAATAAACGTAACGTTCATGTAAATGAACTATAAGTCTACATCAAGTAATCCTACCAATAAAGTTAAGGAAGACCCAATGCGCTCACAGCTCAAGTAAAAATTATATATTGTAAAGAACAAGTCCAACAGCGTAACTCACTACCCTTTCGAGTAACCCGTCTCGCTGCGGGCGGCGAATCTTATCGCCAAACTTTAGCATGTCAACTGCTTATCTTTAACGCCTACTTGGCAACTAAAAACAAAACAACTGACTTGATAAAGCCACTGCTAAAATAACCTTCTTTCTAGCAGCCCTCCTCGCGAAGGGACGCGAAACTTAACGGCAACTTTTTATAACACAAGCACTAAATTGTTGAGAAGTGTTAATAAAGAATTAGCCTACATCTGTATGTTGAAAATAAAGAAGTATTGCCGAACAAATCTAGACCTCTCGCCTGCGCTCGAGGAGACATCATCCCCTGTTATAGCTGTACTGGGCGGGTCAGAAATCAATCGAGCCTGAGAGCTTCTCTCATTGAGTCATTTTTTTACTATATTGACGCTAAACTCAGATAGGCGTATGTTTCCTTGGGCAACTAGCAATATAGAGGACTCTTTATGTATAGGTTATTATTTATTTTATTCACTTTTTTATGTGCACACAATGTTACTGCGGAAGTATTTTTCCAAAACTGTAGCAATGTTATTCAAAGAACTAGCTATGCTCCTTTAAAAGACTATTTAGAAAACAACAATAAAGCAGCTAGTAGCTGCCAACGTCTCAACAATAAAGAATTTTTGTATACTGATGCAAGTTTTCGGGGAAATTTCTTCTATTGTGCTAAGAATGATAGTAATAGTTTAGAATGTGAGCCTGAAAAGCAATATTCTTATTACCCATCATTATCTATCGAAGCAAGGTTTTACGGAAAAGGTAAGAAGCAGTTTGTTTTATTCACAACACATCGATTACACAGGGGGGTATCTACTTCATCTGTTTCAGCCTTTTACTTTGTTCCAAAGTCTGTTTCTAAAAGAGGCTATATTATTGATTCTTTTAAAGGTGCGGGGGCATTTAATGGGCTATCCTCTGATTCAGGAAAAGTTTGCAGCAATTTGGGCAAGAGTTCCAATGCAATAGTTCCTGAAAAGAAATTTTATGAAATATTAAATCCAAAAACAGATAAGTTGGTAATTCGATTTAATCAAAAAATATATTCCTGTAATAGTGAAGCTGTAGCAACTCAAAAGCTAGAGTATGTTTGGAAAAACTATCGCTTTAGGTTGCTAAGTGACTTGCGTGATTACAAAAGGTGAACACATAAAGCCGCAGCTATCTTCTTTAGGTCTGCAAAAAGGAGTACAAGCTATTCATTTTCCTCAGACTTTTTCCGTTCTTTCTTGGCACGAATGCGCGCTTTTTTATCATCGGATGCATGGGCATCGCGTGGTTTACGCGGCACAGCGCGGTACAGCTCAATACGTTCACCTGATACAACCACCGCATCCAACTTCGTCAACTTAGCAAAAATACCGACTTTATTCACAGCCAAATCAAGCTCAGGAAATTTTACTAACACTTGTGACATTTGAATCACTTGTTCAACCGTACATRCTTCTGGCACATCYARCTCTTCAATGTATTGTTCCTCTGGCAAAGCATAAACAACAGATACATGCATAATTAATTCCTTACCTTAGCTAGACTTGCAGCACGTTTTTCAAATGTTCTCACCATCGTGCGGCAAGCTGCRCCAAACAATGGTGATGCCACAATATCCAACATCATGTTCTTAAATTCAAATTCGATTGAGAAATGCACTTCGCAACTGACCTCATCAATATGCTCAAACGTCCATACGCTTTCTAAAAACTTAAATGGCCCAGACAGCAAACGGATTTCAACAAGTTTATGTGGCATAAAATAATCAACAGTTTGGAATTTATGTTTCATGCCTGCCAAATCCATGGTCAGCTCGGCACTCAACTCATTATCTTTTACTTCCAACAGCTCMGCGCCACACACCCAAGGCACAAAAGCAGGATATGCCTCAATATCCATCACCAAGTCATACATCACCTTGGCACTTGCAGGCAACACTTTGGTTTCTTCAAAGCAATGCATTAGCCGCGACTTCTTTTCTTTTCCTGATGCCGTCTTTCATTGGCAGTCTTGCTTTTACCCTTCATTTTTTCTTCATAAGGGTTGTCTGTTTTGCCAAACTTGATGCGCACGGGAATACCTGGCAATTTGAAATGTTGGCGAAAACTCTTTTCAAGATAATGTTTGTAAGATGATTTAATCGCCTGCGGACGATTGCTAAATATACGAATGGTTGGCGGTGCTGTGCCAATTTGAGATACATACTTTAAGCGAACAACTGAACCACCATCACTGGGCGCATACTGTTTTTTCTCAGCACCAATCATCCAGCGATTTAATTCACCCGTTCCAATGTCAATACGATTGGAAATACCTGCTTCCACCGCATGTTTCAGTAACTTTTTGACACCTTTTTTATGTTTGGCTGCTGTGCGGAATACTGGAATATCAGGCAAACCACGCATTCTAAAGTCCAAACGATCAACATAATATTTCCAATCTTCATCCGACAACAAATCAACTTTATTGACTGCAACAATCAATGCACAACCTTCATCCTGTGCCAGTTGCATCAAACGCATGTCTTGTTCAACAATACCTTCGCCGCCATCCAAAACCATGACGGCAACATCAGCACGTCTAAAGGCTTGCACAGCTTTAACACGTGCCACAAATTCAATCACATCACTAATGCGCCCTGCTTTGCGTTGCCCTGCGGTGTCTACCAAGCGGATAAAAGCGTCATCATACGGCATATCTGTATCAATGGCATCGCGGGTTGTGCCTGCAATGGGGCTAACCACCATTCTATCTTTGCCCAACCATGCGTTAATCAATGTTGATTTACCCACATTAGGGCGACCAATCACCGTAATACGCGCCAAAGGTTTTTCATCACTGATTTCATCTTTAATATCATATTTGGGAATGGTTTTGGCAATCAAAGCACACAAAGCCTGCATACCATGTCCATGTGCCGCAGATACTGGCGCAGGATCACCCATGCCCAAAGCGAAAAACTCTTGAGCAAGCCCCGCATTTTCTGCTTTGTTCACGGTTAAAATCACAGGCAAATTCGATTTACGAAGCTTTTGCGCCAAAGCATGATCCACAGGTGTTGGGCCTGCAATGGCATCCACCGCAAAAAGAACCACGTCTGCAATGTCTAATGCAGCTTCAACTTGGCTGTCAATCGCACCTTGCATTTCGCCATGCTGAGACTCGCCAATGCCGCCTGTGTCGACCAGCACACAAGGCTCGCCACCAATCAAACATTCAGTTTCTAGGCGATCAACCGTAACACCTGGTCTATCACCAACAATAGCTTGTCGTTTTTTGATAATTYGATTAAATAATGTTGATTTACCCACATTCGGGCGACCAACAATGGCAATCACTGGAAGTTGATAAGCCATTATTTCACCATCGCCATCACACCACGGTCGGTGCGAACAATCAGCCCTTGGTTGGTCACAATGGGTAACCTTGCGATGCTGCCTTGCAACTGTTTCATACCTTCAATTTCACCTTTCATATTCACCTTAAAAATAGTGCCTTGGTTGTCCGTTAGCCAAAGTAAGTCGTCAAACAGCACAGGGCCCATCAACGCATTGGCAGAAATCTTCTTGCTCCACACCCGGTTACCTTTGTCGATATTGTAAGCATGTAAAAAACCAAAACTATCAGCCATAAACATATGCTCACCTACAACCAGCGGTGAACTTTTCAATGATACAGGCACATCAAATGATTGTGAGCCATCAACTGCCGAAAGCACAACCACTTCTCCCTGAAAAATAGGTACCATCAACGCATTGTCCACCTTTTCCCCAGACAAGTTCAACTGCGCAAGGAGCATGGGTTGTGCCAAGGGCGCTTTCAAGTCGGTTAAAACAGAAGTAATGCTGGATAAGACAGTTTGGCGCTTCCAAATCAGGTCGCCGGTGTATGCTTTAAGCGCCACAGCATCACCATTATTAAACACGGCATAAATCGTGTCACCCGCAATCAATGCTTCAGCACCAAAATACAAGCTCAGCGTGTTCTTAGAGCCTGTATAACTCCAACGCTTCTCACCAAGACTTGAAAAACGGTACAATTCGTTGTCACCTGTTTGCACCAGAAAGTCATCGCCCAAAGGCAGGGGCGGAATAGTCACGGCAGCAGTTAAACTTTTTTGCCAAACAATTTCACCTTTTTCAGGGTCAACCGCATACAAATGCCCTTGAATGTCGCCCAAAACAACCAGACCATTACGCAGCGCTAGCGCACCTGAATCTGATRGGGCCTGTAGAGGAAACCTGCGAACTTCACTGCCTGAATCCAAATCATAAACATGCACCCAGCCATCTCTACCGCCAAGTACTAACCACGTCTCATCTTGATGCTGCACAATAGCAGGGCTACTCAAGGCCAAAGGTGAGTTAGGTACACGCTGGTCAACATCCACTGACCAAACAGTTTGAATGCTTGACCCTGCRATGGCTTGCGATGTAAACACAACCGCACCTGCAACAAAGGCAACAAGTGCAAAAGCACAGGTGAAATATTTCATTTTAATGAGACGCTTTGAGTTGGGCGAGCTCTGCTTCAAGCGCAGCATTTAAATCATTATCATGCGATGACGCATCCAAAGCTTTTTGAATCAGCTCTATTTTCTCATCTGTGTCCGTAGCCATTTGCGCCAACAAAGCAAGGCGAGCTTGTTCATACTCAGAACCAAGRCGTGCTGATAACACCGCTTTGGCTTGTTCATGGTTGTTTTCAGCGAGGTAAACTTCTGCTAAATCCAAACGYGCTTGCCAAACAAACTCAGGCGCGCCWTTGCCATCAATCAAAGCCTGTAGTGCTACTTTCTGCGCATCCACACTCGGACTTGTGCTCTTTTGTARTCGCGCCAATGTGGCGTAACCTGAATCAGGGTATGTTGCAATCACACTATCAAAAAGAGCCRTTTTCTCTTCTGCATTCGTTGTGTTTGTTGCCTTAATATAAATCAGTGCAGCAGCRCCTTTTTGRCTGGCTTGTTGCGCTTGCCACAATGAAGAGCCTACCAGTGCCAACACCAACACCACTGCGCCCGCAATGAGCTGTTGTTGATTGTATTGCAGCCATGCAATCACTTTCGCACTTTGCATGTCGCGCTTTAATTCAACAAAATCTGTACCGTCAACCACGCCTTCAACAGGCTTATCTTTTTTCTTTTTATTACTCACAGTGTTTCACCTTAAACCTAAATTGCCTCAATTACAGCCGCGCCAAACTAAAGAGCGCAAGGCTAGTGTCAATTGTTCTCGGTCGAAAAGCACCAAACAAACAAACTTGGCACTTAATATGCTTTACGAATATGCGAGTTCACCTACAAGTGAATGGTGGATGTTCACCACCGCCACTATAATTAATATTTGAGGTCATCACATTGGATCAGGCACAAAGAGATATTAAGACATCAATTACAAACCAACCCGGTGCAAAGCTGGCAGGTATTCTTATTGAAACATCGTTTCTTCCATTTGCCGATTTAGAAAAAGCCATTCGTATCCAAAAGAAACTGGGTAATAATAAAATAATTTCTGAAATTCTTATTGAACTTGGCTATTTGGATGAAAATGAACATCGAAGACTGATTCGCAAACACGGCAAAAGATTTTTAATCGGCGAACTACTTTGTGAACTTGGCTATATTGACCTGTCTAGCTTACAAAAAGCAGAAGAAGAAYTAGCCAAAGACCCCCACATCCGAATGGGTGAATTACTCATCAAACTACACATGATTGATGACCGCCAATTGGCTCAAGCTTTATCTGAACAGCTAGGTATTCCACTCATGCACATCGACATTSGTATGATTGACCAAGATTTAACACGCCAGTTCGCCAAAAAGTTTTTAAGCACAAGTTCAATGATTCCTTTTGATGCTGGTAACAAACGTATTTCGATTATCACATCTGAACCTTTAAATGCCCAAGCCATTGCAGAAATTGAACAACAAACCCAAAAGAAAGCCGAAATCTTCATTGCTGCCAAACGCACCATTACACATCTGCTCACCAAGCTTACCTCTGGAACCATTGAAGAAGAAAAAGATGGCGGTCTACAAGTTTTAGAAGTTGTAGATTCAATCTTTTTATCTGCCCTTCGCGATTCTGCCAGTGATATTCATATGGAACCCATGCTTGAAGCTATGCGTGTTCGCTTTCGCATGGATGGTGTTTTGATTCATAAAATGGACTTGCCACTAGCCTTGTCTAAACGTGTTATTGCTAGACTTAAAATCCTTGGTGAAATGGATATTTCAGATACTCGAACCCATCAAGATGGGCGTATTTCACATATGGTTGGTGAAGTTGAAGTCGACTTCCGCGTCTCAACCTATGTTACCATTCATGGAGAAAACCTYGTKTTGCGTGTTTTGCGCCGCGATGGCGGRCTTAAAAGCATTGAACAAATTCATATGGCACGTGGTATTTTGGAGCGTTTCAAGCATGATGCACTGGATTCACCAACAGGTGTGATTATTATTACTGGTCCCACAGGCTCAGGGAAAACAACAACACTTTACGCAGCCGTTGATTACCTTAATCGACCCACCACCAAGATTATTACACTGGAAGACCCTGTTGAATATGTCATTGATGGCATCATGCAATGTTCTGTGGATGAAAGTGCGGGTAGAAGCTTTGCCAATTCTTTGAAAGCCGTGGTTCGACAAGACCCTGACATTATTGTACTGGGTGAAATTCGCGATAAAAACTCAGCATCTGTGGCTGTGCAAGCCGCACTCACAGGGCACAAAGTGCTGACAACCTTTCATACCGAAGATTCTATCGGTGGTTTATTGCGTTTGATTGATATGGGTGTTGAAACATTTCTCATTTCCAGCACTGTCGTCAGCATTTTGGCGCAACGCTTAATTCGCACCATTTGCCCTGATTGCCGCCAACCTTATATGCCGAACAAACGCATCGCCAACCTGATTGGCATTGATGACAACACGCTGCGCAACTAYACYTTTTATCGCGGKGTSGGYTGCGGCACATGTTATGGCACAGGTTAYCATGGGCGCACTGCACTRCATGAATTRCTGGTGCTCAATGAAGAAGTGCGGGCAGCCATCATCAACCAAGAACCTTCACACGTGGTGCGGCGCATCAGTTGCGACACAACTGATTTATTATCTTTGATGGAAGATGGTTTATACAAAGCCTTAAAGGGGCATACAACCATTGAAGAGGTTTATCGCATTGCCCCAAGGTCTAACTCTAACCGCAGCGTTGAAGACATTATTAAAATAATGGGAGACAAAGATGAAGACTGATATTGAAGCATTCGCACAGGTCATTCGTATTCGCTTTAGAAAAGGTGAAGCAAAGCTTCCTTTGTTACCCAAAGCAGTGCTCAAGGTGCAAAAAATTGTCCATGACGAAAGCAAAGGCGCATCTGATATTGCAAAAGTATTGGCTGAATGTACCACTTTTGCTGCCACCGTATTGCGTATTGCCAACAGCCCCGAGTTCAAAAGTGGTACATATGAAATTCGCAGCTTGCCTATGGCTGTTCAACGCTTGGGCGGCAGAAAAACACTCCAACTTATGGTTGCGATTTCATCCAAGTTGCATATGAATGTGAAAGATAAAGGCTTACAAAAAATACTGAATAAAAATAAAGAAGATGCCATGTATGTTGCTGTTGCTGCCCGACATTTGGCACAAATATTACAAGGGGCAGACCCTGAAGAAGCTTTCTTAGCAGGTATGTTGCATGATATTGGTGTGCAAGCTGTGGTCTGCGCTGTACCTGATTTACTCACACCTTTAGCCGCTGAGGATCAAATCAAAATCATCCAGTCGCTACACAGAGAAATGGGCGGTCGCCTGCTCAACTATTGGGGAATGCCTGATTCTTTTGAAATCATCGCCACCCATCATGGCATTGAATCCGATGATAGACCGCGAGATAAATTGATTGATTTTGTGGATGCTGCAAACTTTCTCATTCAGTCGCACGGTCACAAGGTGCTATTTGATGCTGCCGATGATATTGACCCCATGAATTATGCCCCTATTCAACGCATTGGTGCGGGTGAAACACATTTAGCCGCTGTGGAAATTGAGCTGGAAGATGCCGTCAAACACATGGAAACAGCACTGAGTTAACGCTGAATAAAATATTGAATCTTACGCCAAATCGCATCGTGAAAGACTTCAGTGACCAAAGCTTTTGCACCCGAAGTTGAGCCCAGCACCGAACGTCTAGACCAACACAACGCATAAAAACCATCATCTTTGACTTGTGCAATGTTTAAGTTGGAGCGTGAAAGCAGCAACCCTTGGTCAGAGAGTAAGTTGGCAAGCGGGCGTTTACCTGCCTCAAGCTCCGCCATCAATGTCACTGGCAACACATCCAAGGGCAGCACAGATTCAGCATCAAACATCACTTCACCGCGCGAGAGCAAAGAGACTTTACGACGCAAGCAGCGTTCGCCTTGCTCCATCTTCAACAAACGTGCTTCTTGCTCGCTCATATCATCGACAAACTGGTCGTGAACATGAACATCCAGCTTCATGCCATATTTGCGCTCAAGCAAACTCGTCAAAGGTGTAACCACCGATAAAACACTCACATGAACAGGCGTTAGACTATCAGCAAACAACTCGCGCCACGTGCGTACATCCATCCACGTTTCACTATGCAATAAGTCTTGAATCATGCGGGTGAATACACCATCACCACGGCATCTTCACGTGGTTTGGTTTTGGTTTTACTGTAATAATTGGGGCGCACACCTGCTTGCTTAAAGCCCAAGTGGGCATAAAATCCTTGCGCCAAAGCATTGGAGCTGCGCACTTCAAGCATAAGCTCATCAGCATCTTGTTTATCTTGCATCAACATCAACATCAATGTTTTGCCAACCCCCATCCCTCTGACATCTTGATGTACACACACTTGCATAATTTGTGTTTCAAGCAAAATATCTTGGCTCAACACATAACCTGCCAACATTGTTTCTTGGTAACAAACATACAAATCATAGCCAACCTGCAAGGATTGTAGCATCACATTTTTCGACCAAGCTTCATCAAGTACCAAACGACTTAAGCGAAAAACATGCTCAATATCGTCAATCGTCCCTGACCGATAATTCAAACCCATCAATCAGGGGCTTGGATTTGCTCTTTCCATGTGCATGTTTCACTGGCGCAGACATGTTCGGTACCATTGCGTTTGGTCGTTTTTTCTGTGACAAACGGCGCGTTACATTCAGGGCATGGTTTATCCAAAGGTTTGTTCCACAAAGCATGTTTACACTTGGGGTATTGCGAACAAGAGTAAAAAATCTTTCCTTTGCGTGATTTTTTCTCCAGAAATGTTCCTTTATTACACGTTGGGCATGGGATTTCAGTATCTTTAGGTTTTTCCAATGGCTGAATGTTTTTACACTTGGGGTATGCAGAGCAACCAAGGAATTTACCATAACGACCTGCTTTAATCACCATCTGCGAATCACATTTGTCGCATGTTTGGTCAGACATTTCAGGTTCAGCAGGTGCTTCACCATTATCATTCAAAGGTTTGGCAACTTTACATTCAGGATAACCCGTACACGCCAAAAACTTACCATATTTACCCAGCTTGATTGCCATAGGTTTACTACATTCTGGGCAAATTTCATCTGTTGCTTCATGTGTCACATCCGAGCGTTTTACATTTTCTTGGGTGTGGTCAACTCGCTCTTTAAAAGGTGTCCAAAATTCTTGTAAGAGTGGTCTCCAATCGCGTTCGCCGCGCGCCACAGCATCCAATTTGTTTTCAATGTCTGCTGTGAAGTTGGTGTCTACAATGTCGCCAAAATAATCTTTTAAGAACTTACTAACAATCTCACCAACATCCGTAGGTACAAAGCGTTTTTTGTCCATATCCACATACTTGCGCACACGCAATACATTCAAAATCGAAGCATAGGTTGATGGGCGACCGATGCCATGAGCTTCCATTTCTTTCACTAAAGTAGCTTCAGAAAAACGTGGCTTAGGTTCTGTGAAATGTTGTTTGGGTTCAACCGTTTGCACTGTGATTTCATCACCAACTTCTAGCGGAGGTAATGTTTTATCATCGCCATCTTTACTTGGCTCATCTGTGCTTTCAATATAAAGGGTACGAAAACCTGGGAAGACCAATGTTGAGCCATTGGCACGAAGAATCGTGTTGCCTGATGTTAAATCGGCACGCACTTGGTCAAGCACTGCCGCTTCCATTTGTGAGGCAACTGTGCGCTTCCAAATCAGCGTATACAATTTAAGTTCATCCGCAGAAAGTGACCCCTTCAAACTTTCAGGGGTTCGCGCAAATGATGTGGGACGAATCGCTTCATGCGCCTCTTGTGCATTTTTACTTTTGGCTTTAAACGTGCGCGGTTTACTGGGTACAAATTCAGCCCCAAATTGCGCTTGAATTTGCTCACGCACCTCATCAATTGCTTCTTGCGACAAGCTGGTAGAGTCGGTTCGCATATAAGTAATCAAACCCACACGCTCACCATCTACTTCTTCACCTTCATACAATTTCTGTGCAATTTGCATGGTTTTCCGTGCTGTAAAACCAAGCTTACGCGATGCTTCCATTTGCACTGTGGATGTAATGAATGGCGCGGCTGGATGCTGTTTGGTTTTCTTCTTCTGCACATCACTGACTACAAAACCACCTGCTTCCACAGCTTTGGCAGCTTTTTTTGCTGATGTTTGGTTATTCAAATCAAACTTGGTTAATTTTTCACCATCCAGCGTGTTCAACAGTGCTTTGAAGGTCGATTCTACAGCTGTACCATTGATACATGCTGCTGCGACCGTCCAATATTCTTTGGGTTTGAAGTCGCGGATATGTTGTTCGCGCTCACACACCAAACGTAGCGCAACGGATTGCACCCGACCCGCCGATAAGCCACCACGAATTTTACGCCATAACAACGGAGAAAGCGTAAAACCCACCAAATAATCCAGTGCCGAACGCGCTTGCTGCGCATCCACCAATGGCATATTTATTTCTGTTGGGTTGGCAATAGCATGTTGAATMGCYTTGCGSGTAATTTGGTTAAAGGTAATGCGCGAGACTTTTTTGCCTTTAAGTTTACCACGCTTTTCCATTTCATCGGCAACATGCCAAGCAATGGCTTCTCCTTCTCTATCCAAATCGCTGGCAAGAATGAGTTCATCGGCTTTTTTTAAGGCTTTTTCAATATCCGAAAGTCGCTTTCGTTTATCTTCAATCACTTCATATTTGAGGGCAAAATTATTATCCACATCAACAGAGCCATCTTTCTTGGGAAAGGCGCGAACATGCCCATAAGAGGCAAGCACTTTATAACCTTTACCCAAATACTTCTCGATTGTTTTAGCTTTTGCTGGAGATTCCACTACGACAACTGCACTCACACTATCTCCTTATAAAACCTAGACTAATGTATAACGACTACCCGGTAATTTTTCAATAATACCGCCCAACTCAAGGGCGAGCAAGATGGTAGAAAGAACAGGCACGGTCAAGGCGCAATCTTCGGCAAGCGCATCCACATGTTTAATTTCGACCTGTAAAAGCGCAATAATTTTCGCTTCCGTTGCCGAGGCTGGCTGGTACTTCTCCCCTGCAACGCCTGCATCAAGCCAACCCATGTTTTGCAATATATCTTGTGCATCCGTTGCCAAAATCGCTCCATCTTTTATCAKGTGATGGCAGCCAGCATGAACATCATTGAGCACTGAACCAGGCACTGCAAACACTTCTCGCCCATATGCCAATGCTTGCCTTGCTGTTATCAAAGAGCCTGATTTCAAGCCGCCTTCTACAACCAACAATGCTTGACTCAAACCTGCTATCAAACGATTGCGTTGCGGAAAGAAGCTGGGATGGGCTACTTTATCAGGTGCATATTCACTGACCACACAACCCTTTTCAGCCAAGGCTTCAATTTGTTTATTTTGTCCAGCTATAAATGAAGAATCTAGATTTTTTGTCTCAGCTAACAACGTTTTAAATTGAGAATTAACTTCATCTACCTTTTCATCAAACTTAGATTTTTCCAATTCAAACATTGAATYATCAGCAAATACMGTTTCTTGCATCAATGCTTTTGCAGCTAAATAATTATTTACTTCAGCGCCATTTCCTACATAGCTAATAGTTTCATCAAACTCTTTAGTATCAAGTGTCAAATTTAAATCAAATCCGTTTTTCAAATAAACAGATGTATTTTCACTACCGTCAAACAACGAATAAGTACCTGTTTTCACTTTTAAAGTATCTGAAAAAGAACCATCTTCATTTACTTTAATTTTTTTACTAAAACCTCTTGCAAGAACCATTAATGAATCTGAATTATGATTCGCTATTTTCCCAGATAATGTTACATAATCTTTTGGAAGTTCATTTTCACAAGAAATAACTACCAAAGCAATGCTTAATACATAAATTATTTTTTTCATTTTGAAATGAATTATAGTTATTTTTTAAATTTTGAAATTCCTTCTTTTAACCAAGCATGATATTCATCAACATCTGGTGTGTAAGCCGCTGGTTCATTTAAATTTTCTTCATCGTGATCCATCAATACATAAAACGGCTGAGCATTTGCACCAAATTTAATAGTTTGAAACTCACTCCATTTTTGTCCAATATATTTTAATTTTTTTCCTGGGCGTAATTTCGACTCAATTACTTCCCCTTCCGGAAGTTTTCTTTTGTCATCAACATATAAAGAAATTAATACAATATCATTTTTTAATATTGGTAATATCTTATCCTTTGCCCAAACATTTTGTTCCATTTTACGACAATTTACACAAGCTTGCCCTGTAAAATCAAGCATAATAGGTTTATTTACTTTTTTGGCATATGCCAACCCTTTATCATAGTCTTTAAACGCAAGTATATCATGTGGTGCTAATAAATAGGCTCCTTCTGGTATTTTAGAATTATTAACAGTAGAACCGCCCCCTAATTTTGTAAAACCAACTCCATAAGGAGATTCACTATAATGTTGTGGTGGAGGAAATGCGCTTATTAAATTTAACGGTGCTCCCCATAATCCAGGAATCATATAAATTGTAAATGCCATCGTTATTAGACCTAAACTCAATCTTCCAACAGAAATATGTTGAATAGGTGAATCATGTGGCAGTTGAATTTTTCCAAATAAATAAAATGCCAAGGCTCCGAATATGGTAATCCAAATTGCTAAGAAAAGTTCCCGTTCTAACCAGTGCAATTGTAATACTAAATCTGCATTTGACAAGAATTTAAATGCCAATGCCAATTCTAAAAATCCTAAAACTACTTTCACGGTATTTAACCATCCTCCCGATTTTGGTAATGAATTTAACCATCCTGGAAAAGCAGCGAACAAGGCAAATGGAATTGCAATAGCTAAAGAGAATCCAAACATTCCTATAGCAGGACCTAAATAACTTCCTCCAGCCGCTGCCTCAACTAAAATCGTTCCAACAATTGGTCCCGTACAGGAAAAAGATACTATTGCTAAGGCTAATGCCATAAAGAAAATACCTATCAATCCACCTCTGTCAGCTTGAGCATCTACTTTAGTACCCCAAGAACTAGGTAAAGTAATTTCAAAAGCCCCTAAAAATGATACTGCAAAAACTACCAGCAATAAAAAGAAGATTACATTAAACCAAACGTTTGTGGAAAGGGCATTCATAGCGGCAGGACCAAAA
>NVSF01000033.1 GCA_002401135.1 Zetaproteobacteria bacterium | reverse complement strand
ATTTTATGTTTGCTTATAAACAATTGCACAACACATATAAAGATATCGTGTTTTCTGCTCCGAGTGGTAATTTTGGTAATGTATGTGCAGGTATGATAGCGCAACAATTAGGCTTACCGATCAAGCATTTTATTGCGTCAAATAACGAAAACAATGTGGTTACTCGGTATTTAAAAACAGAGCTATACAGTACAAAACCATCCGTACAAACAATAAGCAATGCTATGGATGTTGGAGATCCAAGTAATTTTGTTCGTATTCAAGAAATATATAAAAATGACTTTAAATTGTTAAAAGACAATTTATCTTCTTATAGCTTTTCTGATGAAGAAACAAGAGCAGCAATGAAAGAGATTTACGGCAATTACAATTATGTTGCAGACCCTCACGGAGCTGTTGGGTATTTAGGCGCTAAAGCGTACTTAAAATCAAACCCAAAAGCACATTGTGTTTTCTTAGAAACAGCACATCCATCCAAATTCTTAGATGTTGTTGAAGATGTGATTAAAGAAGTTGAACTGTACTATAAAACAGATTTGGCTGTGGACAAGCCGCGCAAACTGCGCATTCAGATTAAAGGCGAATTATATAGCGTTTTTGCCAACCATGGAAGTTTGGTAAAAATGTTGAAACATTTATTGCATAATGCAGTGGATGCCACCCAAGAGAATGGAACTATTCTTATCTCAAGTAAAAATGTTGTGTTATTAAATAAAAAAACTGGGCTGAATACAAAACATGTGCTTATTGCTGTTGAAGACCACGGTCACGGCATGGATACGGAAACCCAACACAAAATTTTTGAGCCCTTTTTCTCCACACGTTTTGCAGGACGAGGCATGAGTTTGCCCCAAGTGTTGAAAACTATTAAAAAACATAACGGTCAAATTCGCATCAAAACGGGCGTTGGAAAGGGCAGTATTTTTAAGGTGTATTTACCTGCGCTCGATTAGCATGACAGGTTTTTTTCAACATATTAAACATCAGCAACAAACATACCCACAAGCCATGGCAGAACAAGAGCGCTTTCGCGATGAATTACTTGCTGGCGCACAGTCCTTTCACCTTATTCTCACAGAACACCCCCCCATTTATACATTAGGCACATCAGGCACAGAGCAAGATGTTTTAACCCGCGAAGTGGATGGTGCTGTTATCGAAGTGTTTCAAACGGGGCGCGGTGGCGAGGTCACCTATCATGGGCCAGGGCAACTGATGTGTTATGTTGTTGCGGATTTATCGCAAGAGCAAGATTTGAGGAAACATATTTGGCGCTTGGAAGAAGTGGTTATTCGCACGCTTACAGATTTAGGCGTATCATCTTCAAGGGATAAACGCGGTATCGGTGTGTGGGTAGATGGTTTAAAAATTGCGGCGGCAGGTGTTCGTTGTCGGCGTTGGGTGGTTTGGCATGGTATTGCTTTGAACATCAAGCCCAACCTCAAGCATTTTGAAGGTATTGTGCCGTGTGGGATGCGCGATGCGCCAGTGACCTCATTGGATAAACAAGGTATTGAAAAGACGCGAGAAGAAGTTGAAGTGTTGCTGGTCAAACATGTGCAAGATGTGTTTGCAAGCCTGTTAAAAAACTAATCGTTGTAGTGAAGCAAGCTCAAGACAGGCGTAGACCCAAGTTTTACACGCCCATTTAAGAAATCCAATTCAATCACAAACAAACATGCCACAACTTCTGCACCCAATTGTTCGATAAGTTGAATGGTTGCTGCAGCCGTACCACCTGTTGCCAGCAAATCATCGACAACAACAACCCGATGTCCTTGGCTGAGTGCATCACGGTGAATTTCTAAGGTGTCAGTGCCGTATTCTAAGTCATATTCAATCGAGTGGGTTTCCGCAGGCAATTTCCCTGGCTTGCGAATAGGCACAAAACCAACGCCAGTGAGTTGGGCAAGGGCTGCACCAAACAAAAAACCGCGCGACTCAATACCAACAATGGCATCAATATTATCAGGCATATGTACAGATAGTTCAGATGTGCATTCGGAAAAAGCTTCGCCATTTGCCAGCAAAGGACTGATGTCTTTAAAGTTGATGCCTTGTTTAGGGAAATCAGGGATGTTACGAATAAAATCTCGAAGTTGAAGGGCTGGTTGTATCGTCAAATCACTTCCTCCAGAAGCATATTTTGTGCCTCTGGAAGGTTACGCAATTTCACCAATGCTGCAACTTGAATTTGACGAATTCGTTCGCGGGTTACCCCAAAATGGTCACCAATCGCTTCCAATGTCCACGGGTCATCTCTATCGCCAATACCATATCTTAGCATCATCACATCTCGTTCTTTTTTGCTTAAAAATGCAAGCCAATTTTGTACCAGACTGGACTGAATATGTTTATCCATTTGTGCGCTAGGTTGTTCAGCAGCAGTGTCTTCAGTAATATCATATAAGGTCAAATCTTCTGTGCCCATAAGAATTTGGTCGGCGCTGTTGGTGGGTTGCATGGCTGCCCTTAATTCTTGTACACGCGTTTTACTTTTACCCATTTTTAGAGCGATTTCATTTTCAGAAGGTTCGCGCCCTAACATGCTGCGCAGTTGGTTTGCTGAGCGGTTCATGCTGTTCATTTCCTTTTTAACATGGACAGGTACACGAATAGTGCGGGCAAGATTCATGATGCCGCGCTCAATATTTTGGCGAATCCACCATGTTGCGTATGTAGAGAAACGACATTCAAGTGCAATATCAAATTTGCCCACAGCATGAATTAAACCAAGATTGCCTTCTTCAATTAAATCATCCAAACCCAGCCCGCGATTCATATATTTACGGGCGATTTTCACAACGAGGCGAAGGTTGGCATTAATCATGGCTTGTCTTGCAGCTTCATCACCTTTRGCGATGCGCTTTGCCAGTTCAATTTCTTGTKCTGCATTGAGCAGYGWGTAACGTGTGATTTGTTTCATGTAAATCGATGTTGAATCCAAAGCTGCAAGTCCCATAAACCCTCTCCCATATCAAACAATCTTGATGAGCGAAGGTTAAGCATGGGATGAACAAGGCGGTATCGCATGAATATGCGATGCGGCGGTCTTAACACGGTATTTGTAAAGGGAGGGCTTGGTTTAAAGMCCTATATCAAACTGCTCAGGTGTTTCAAGTAGGGCTTTAACACGCACAAGAAATTGAACGGCATCTTTGCCATCAATCAATCTATGGTCGTAGGATAAAGCAAGATACATCATGGGGCGCGCTACAATATTTTCACCTTCAACCACAGCACGCTGGGTAATGGTGTGCATACCTAAAATCGCACTTTGCGGGGTATTGAGAATGGGTGTGGAGAGCATAGAGCCAAAAATACCACCGTTGGTGATGGCGAATGTGCCACCTTGTAAATCATCAGGTGTTAAGCCGCCATCTCTGGCTTTGGTTGCCAAATCAATGATGCCTTGTTCGATTTCAGCAAAGCTTTTGATGCCCGCATCACGCAATACCGGTACAATCAAACCATTATCCGTGGATACGGCAATACCCATATCAATATAGTTATGATACAGCACATCCTCACCATCAATATATGCGTTTACAGTTGGGAATTCAGCACAAGCCAAAGCACAAGCCTTGGTAAAGAAAGACATAAAACCAAGCTTCACGCCAAATTGGRCAGTAAAATCATCTTGATACTGCTTGCGCATTGTCATGATGGGCTGCATGTTCACCTCATTGAAGGTGGTTAAAATTGCAGCCGTGTTTTGTGCATGTTTTAGGTGTGTGGCAATGCGTTTGCGCACACGGCTCATGGGCTGGCGAATCACTTCGCGCTCAGACATGGTGTTTGTGCCGTCATCCATTTGCGCCATGCTTTTCGGTGTTGATTCTTGTTTCGCAGACGGCTTTTCTGGCGGAGGGGTGACGGTTGGTTTACTGGCAACACTTGCCGATGTATCCATCAAACCAATGACTTGTTCAGGTTCAACCGTGTCTTCTTCAGCCGCCAGTTGTTCGCTTAAAACACCTGATTCTGTGGCTGTGATTTCCATGGTTATTTTGTCACTTTCAATTTCAGCAATGATGTCATCCACGTGAATATCATCACCCACATCTTTAAGCCATGTAATCAATGTCGCTTCGTTTTCTGATTCACCCAAACTGGGTACTTTGATTTCAAACATGATGCCACCCTGCCTTATAATGCATAAATTTATCAACATCTGCACCCAGCGCTGCAGTCAGTAAATATTCTTTTTGCTCGTTATGCCGCTTCATGGAACCTACGGCGGGCGCTGCCAATTCAGGTCGCGCTAAGGCATACAAGGTTTGCCCTAGCACAAGATTTTCATGGATGTGATGTTTGATTTGTCGCCATGCGCCTTGGTTGACAGGCTCTTCTTGCAACCACAAGACCTCACTACAATCGCGATACGGTTCTTGGTTTAATAACTCGCGCAATGATTCATCGGGGAAAGGATACAACTGCTCAAGGCGAATGCTGTGAATGTCGGTGATACCCAACTTTTCACGAGCCTCAAGCAAGTCAAAATGGACTTTACCACTGCACAAGATAATACGATTGCATTGTGGGCTTGGGGCTTGGATTTCAGGCAACACGGGCAAGAAACCGTGGTCGGTAAAGTCTGYAATCATGGACGTGGAGGCTTTGTTKCGCAGCATACTTTTGGGCGCCATGATGATGAGAGGTTTACGTGTATTGATAAGGTATTGGCGGCGCAATAAGTGAAACATTTGCGCRGGTGTGGATGGGTAGACCACCTGCATATTATCATCAGCGCACAGTTGCAAATAACGCTCCAACCTTGCCGACGAATGTTCTGCACCTTGCCCTTCGTAACCATGCGGCAACCACAGCACCAAGCCAGACATACGCTTCCATTTGGATTCACCCGCAGCGATAAACTGATCCACTACCACCTGTGCCATGTTRGCAAAGTCACCATATTGGGCTTCCCAAATCACCAGCGCACGAGGCTCGGCAACCGAATAACCATATTCAAATGCCATCACAGCCAGCTCGGATAACATACTGTCCACCACCAAAAAGCGCGACAACTCACCTTTACGTAATTGACGCAGTGGGGTRAAACCTTTGCCCGTGTTTTGGTCGTATACAATGGCATGGCGATGGAAAAATGTGCCGCGCCCAGARTCTTGMCCCGTSARYCGYACCCARCCGCCATCATCAAGCAAGGTGGCATATGCCATCATTTCCGCGCAACCCCAGTCAATGGGTTGCTTGCCATCCATCATGGTTATGCGACTTTCATAAATCTTTTTCACTTTGGGGTGAAGCACAAAATCATCGGGCACAGCCGTTGCTTGGCGCACCAGTTGGCTCAGTGTATCAGCGTTGACTGTGGTGTTGGGATTGGCTGCATGTTCGTGAACAAAACCCTCCCAGCGCCCTTGCAAACTATTTTCTGTTTTGGGCGTTAGGCTGGGTGCGGCAAGGTTTTCGCGGCGAATATTATCCAAACATGTACGATACATGGAGATGGCTTCTTCGCTATCTTCTTGGCTCATGATGCCCGCCTTTGCCAAGCTTTCGCGGTAGAGGGTTAAGGTGGTGGGGTGGTGGCGAATGTGGTGATACATTTTGGGCTGGGTCACTTCTGGCGCATCGGCTTCATTGTGTCCAAGCCTGCGATAACAGACCAAATCAATGACCACATCGCTGCGGAATTTATGGCGATAATCCATRGCGAGTTCCATCGCCATACAACAAGCTTCAGGGWCATCCCCATTCACATGCAAAATGGGTGCTTGCACCAGTTTGGCAACATCGGTGCRATAGAATGTTGAGCGGGCATCGAAGGGGTTGGTGGTAAAACCGATTTGGTTGTTGACCACGATATGAATTGTGCCGCCTGTGCGGTAACCCGATAAATCACCCAGATTTAAAGACTCGGCAACAATACCTTGCCCTGCAAAGGCAGCATCACCATGAATCAACACACCCATCACTTCTCGTCGGGCTTTATCATTGCGCCGACATTGGCGCGCGCGAACACTGCCAAGCACGACAGGTGAAATGATTTCTAGGTGTGAAGGGTTAAAACCAAGCGATAGATGGAGGTTGCCACCCTCAGTGTCAATATCGGCAGAGAAACCCATGTGATATTTCACATCACCCGCACCTTTTTCTGTATCAGAAAATTGATTGCCCTCAAATTCTGCAAACACATCACCCAAAGATTTGTGTAAAACATTGGCAAGCACATTGAGCCGACCGCGATGCGCCATGCCCATAATCATTTCTTTAACCCCATGTTTGCCCGCGCGTTGAATCAGGCTATCCAGCATGGGAATCAAGCTTTCACCACCTTCCAAAGAGAAGCGTTTTTGACCTGTATATCGGGTTTGTAAAAAGCGTTCAAATTGTTCAGCGCGCATTAACTTGGCAAAAATACGTTGGCGCTTTTCTGCATCAAAGTTGGGTGTGGAACGTGTGCTTTCTAAGCGATGTTGCAGCCACAGGCGGCGGACAGTATCGCTGATGTGCATAAGCTCTGGGGCAACATGACCACTGTATGTTTGTTGGAGTATTTGCAGGATATTGCGTAAAGGCATGGGTGAATCACCCACCAAATCACCTGTGGGGAAAGGGGCATCCAAATCTTTATCGCTCAAACCATAATAAGCCAGTTGCATATCAGGGCTGGGTTTGGACTTGTGCAACGCAAGCGGGTCGAGCTTGGCATGTAAATGACCGTGCATCCGCCATGCGTTAATCAAATAGAGCGCGCGTGATGGGTATTCAATGCCTTGGTATGTGTCTGAGGCTATTGGTTTTGCTAGTTGTNNGNCGGGTTTGGATTGTGSTGGGGGTGGTGTATAAGCAGCCTTGAGCGGTGTKACGCGCATGGTTTGTTTCAACTTATCTAGGATATGGTCATGACCTTTTTTACCGTGTGCCACAAAGCCTCCTCATCATACGTGTCAAACTGCTTATGCCATATTAAAGCCTAAAACCAGCGCATAAGAAAGCGAACAATGCGCTTCGTGCCTGTGGAGAATAATTTATCGGTGTAAAAGCTGCCTGCAATGCGTTTGTTCACTTCSGCMARKGTKGGRTAKGGTGCRATSGCTGATGCCATRGCTCCGATTTTYAKCTTTTGTGARATGGCKARAATCCAMGGTTGAATCARYTCRCCAGCATGAAGMCCGACRATRCTTGCMCCCAAAATMARACCTTTGGGTGTRACCACSACTTTGACCAAACCTTCAGTACGCCGCTCTGCTCTTGCCCTGTCATTTTCCGCAAAGCTCCATTTTAAAATACGCACGTCTTTGCCTTGGGCTTTGGCATCCGCTTCAGTTAAGCCCACATGTGCCAATTCAGGGTCGGTATAGGTCACCCAAGGTACAGCCGAATAGTCCACTTTGGCAGGCATTTTGAACAAGATATTACGAATGATGATACCTGCTTGATAAGCCGCCATGTGGGTGAATTGATAAGGTCCAGCCACATCACCAATGGCGAATATTTTTTTATTGCTACTGCGTAAACGTTTATCCACTTCAATGCCACGCGGCGAATACGTTACGCCTGCTGCTTCAAGGTTTAAACCGTTTACATTGGCTTTGCGACCTGTGGCAATCAAGAGGTGTGAGCCATGAATATCGCACACTTTGGTGGTTTCACCGTCTGCCTCATCAAAAAAAGCATGGATACCATTGTCATGGCTTTCAAATCGAAGATTGTTTACGCTTTCATGAAAGTTGATGCCTTCTTTTGTTAAGTGGTTAATGACGATAGATGTTAAATCAGGGTCATCTTTGGCAAGCAACTTCATCACTTCAATCACAGTGACTTTTGCACCCAATCTGCGGTGGGCTTGCGCCAATTCCATGCCGATAGGCCCACCACCAACAATGATTAAATGCTCCACTTTTTCCTTAATTCTGAAAATATTCTCGTTGGTATAAAAGGTGACATCATTGATGCCATCTATGGGTGGCACAAACGCAGATGAACCCGTTGCCACCACGAAATACTTGGCTTTGATGATGTTGTCGCCTGCTTTGACGGTGTGTTCATCCACAAATTCAGCGGCAGCTTGAATCACATTCACCCCCAAACCTGTAAAACGCTCCGCCGAATCATTGGGTTCAATGCCAGCTATCACAGCGTGGACATGTTCATGCACTTTTGCCATATCAATGTTGGGTTCAACGGCTTCAATACCAAAGCTTGCCGCATCGCGCATATTTTGTGCCACATGCCCTGCGGCAAGAATGGCTTTAGACGGCACACAGCCTGTGTTTAAACAATCGCCGCCCATCTTGCCTTTTTCGATAAGTACAACGCTTGCGCCCATCTGCACTGCACCCGCAGCCACCGATAAACCACCAGAGCCAGCACCAATCACACAAATGTCTGTTTTGATGGTATTCATGATGCACCTCGGTTTTGCCATTTTTTGTAAAACACAGGGATAAGCGATAACAAAGCCAAGCCAAGCAACGCACCTATCATTTCAGGGGTTAAAATACCTGCGATAGAAAACTCACCACCTTGCTCAAATACTTTGCCCAATCCGCTGCCTGCAAGAGAAAACACAAATGTAGCAGGCATGATGCCAAAGAACGTAGCAATCACATAAGTACGCAGCGGCACGCCCAAGAATGCAGGGGCAAGGTTGACAATAAAGAAGGGAAATAACGGCACAAGGCGCAATACAAACATATAACTCAAGGCATTTTCGTTGAACCCTGCTTTCATGGATTGAATCGACTTGCCAGCTTTGGCAAGCAGGGCATCACCCAAAGATGTTTTGGCAATCAAAAAGATGATTGTCGCACCCAATGTCGCACCGACTACGGTATATAAACCACCCCAAAGCGCACCAAACAAAAAACCACCTGTAAGCGTCATAATCGTGCCACCAGGCAAAGAAAGAGCGACCACCACCACATATATCAAGATATAAACCAGTGCTGAAAGTAGCGGTTGTTCTCCGACCCAAGTATTGAGCGTTAATCTATGCTCGCGCAACTGTTCAAAGCTTAAATATTCATGCGCTCCCGAAAGTATAAATAGGGCAGTAAGAGCTGCGATGATGAGTAAGGGCAAACTTTTTTTGAGCATATCTTCTTCCTTGGTTGATGCTGATAGTATTCATGATACGCAGCGTAATGCAAAATCATCACGCATTTATCACGCTCTTTGACTTGTATAGTCGTAGATAACCCCGCACCCTTACATATTAGAGTTTCATAATTCATTAATGTTAAGATTTTACGTTCCCGCCAAAGATGCAAAAATGGGAGTGAAGATGAGCACAACAAAACTATGGGTAGGCATGATATTGGTAACATGGCTTGGCGCATGTGGAAATACAGGTGGAACTACGGCGGCAGACCCTGGGCTTTCCACGCCGCTGACCATGGATGAAGCCAATGGTTTAAAATATATGCGTGAGGAAGAAGAGCTGGCGCGTGATTTGTATATGACCATTTTTAACAATAAGGGTTTGACTGTATTTCAAAGTATTTCACTAAATTCTGAGGTCGCTCATGCCCAAAGTATGCTGAACTTGCTCAATACTTATAGTGTAGCAGACCCTTCGACAGGTAATCCAACAACATATAGCGACCCTGCCYTGCAARCCYTATTTAACGATTTGCKTGCAACATCCACTGGTGCTGGTGCAACGGACGTGGATGCGCTGATGGTGGGCGCGTTGGTGGAAGAAATGGACATTGCAGACATCAATAAAGAAAAGGCTTTGGTGCAACCTGTTCACGCCTTAATCATTCAAACCTATGACAATTTATTGTGTGGCTCGCGGAATCATTTGCGCTCATTTGTTGGTCAAATCGAGCTGATTACAGGCACAGCTTATACGCCACAAGTGCCTGCGCTTGCTGTGGAAGTAAACGCGATTCTAGCRGGTGSTCMRGAGCAATGYKKKCRWTARWWWYASCYMAKCATTGATTGCCTTTTATAGCATACTGACATAACTTCCCTTGCATGGGCAGGCTCATGAAGGAACATCATACTTTGTTGCAACGGCGYAGCGAMATTGAAACRCAATGGGAAAGYTTTGTGTCTGGCGACAGCGTGGATGATGATGTGCGGTTTGAGATTGCAGCATCTTGGAAGCGTAGCGCAACCCACTTAACTGCCAATAAATCCTTTGCCCCGACTGAAGACAGTCAGGTGATTGAAAAGCGTTGGAAAAAGTCGGCGTTGGCTGTCGCCGCTGCCAAACAACAAGATAATATCAAACAATTGGCGAAAGAAGGTGAATTGGTTGCTGCTATTGCCGACCCTTGCGGCATATTATTATGGACGTATGCCAGCAAACACATGGTCTCACGCGCTGAAAATGTACACTTTCATCAAGGTGGGCGTTGGGGTGAGCCTTCTGCAGGCACCAATGCTGTGGGTTTATCATTGCGTTTAAAGCAAGCTGTCACCGTATTTTCATCTGAGCACTACCAGCCCTTTGTTCATGACTGGGTATGTTATGCCGCTCCCATTATTCACCCTGAATCAGGGCAGTGTATTGGCATTTTAGATTTATCTACCACATGGAAACGCCACACCCCTTTGGGTCAGGCGGCAGTGAATGATATGGCGCGCTCCATTGCTGCCGCATTACCTTTAGAACAGCCCAAGGCWGCTTTAGAAATTCATGTTTTGGGGMRGCCRCGYATTGTATTYAARGGTAAGAAAATSAACCTGACCAACCGCCAACTTGAGATTTTATGTATTCTTGCGCTACACCCACAAGGGCTACACTTGGATGCTTTTCATGCAGCACTATATGGTGATGCATGTGTCAGTTCGACCACGCTTAAAGCCGAAATATCACATTTACGTCAGATACTGGATGGGCAAATTGCATCGCGCCCCTACCAGCTTACCATGCCTTTTTGGGCAGACTTTGTTGAAATTTGGCACTTTCTGAAACAACATGATACGCATGAAGCCATGGCKTTGTATCGCGCCCCCATGTTGCTGACTTCACARTCCCCCAGCATTGAAGAGTGGCGAACCTGTTTGGATGCCACYATGCAGCAATGTATTCACCATTGCGATGATGCTTCTTTGCTTATGGAACATATGCATCAAGCRGGTGAACACTTGGCAGYGCAAGAGCGGTTAACGGAAATCGCAGCTTTGAAAGAAGCATAAAAAAACGCGAGCTGATAAACAGCCCGCGTTCGCTTTCCCATCTAGAGGGGATAGTGGGAAAGATTTTACCTTGTTTAGAAGAAACCCAATGGGTYTGTATCATAACTAACCAGCAGGTTTTTCGTTTGTTGATAATGATCCAACATCATTTTATGGGTTTCACGACCAACACCTGATTTTTTGTAGCCACCAAAAGCAGCATGTGCTGGATACAAGTGGTAACAATTGGTCCACACGCGACCCGCTTGAATGCCTCTACCCATACGATAGGATAAATTCATATCCCGCGTCCAAACACCTGCACCAAGCCCAAACTCAGTATCATTGGCGATTGCCAAGGCTTCTTCAGCATCTTTAAATGTGGTTACGGAAACCACAGGGCCAAAAATTTCTTCTTGGAACACACGCATATCATTGGTGCCTTTCATCAAGGTGGGTTGAATATAGAAGCCGCCGTTGTAGTCGCCATCAAGGCTTTCCACTTCACCACCAATCAATATTTCAGCACCTTCTGCTTTACCAATATCCATATATTCTAAGATTTTATCAAATTGCTCTTGGGAAGCTTGTGCGCCGACCATGACTTCAGTGTCCAAAGGATTACCGCGTTTGATTTGTTTTGAGCGCTCAATCACCATGGCGATAAAGTCGTCATAAATATCTTCTTGCACCAGCATACGCGATGGGCATGTGCATACTTCGCCTTGGTTGAAGAATGCAAGCACAGCACCTTCAACACATTTGCTTAAAAACTCATCTTCATAATTCATAATATCGGAGAAGAAGAGGTTTGGCGATTTACCGCCCAGCTCCACCGTGCATGGGATGATATTTTCTGCTGCATACTTCATAATCATAGAGCCAACAGGCGTTGAACCTGTGAAGGCAATTTTGGCAATGCGGGTGCTGGTTGCCAAAGCTTTGCCCGCTTCCACACCATAACCATTGACCACATTCAACACGCCATCAGGCAATAAATCACCAACCAACTCCATCAACACAAGAATAGATGCAGGTGTTTGTTCCGCAGGTTTAAGTACCACGCAGTTGCCCGCAGCCAGTGCTGGTGCAAGCTTCCATGCCGCCATCAATAGTGGGAAGTTCCAAGGGATAATTTGACCAACAACACCCAGTGGCTCGTGGAAATGATATGCCACAGTATTGTTATCAATTTCGCCCATTGTGCCTTCTTGCGCACGGATGCAACCTGCATAATAACGGAAGTGGTCTGCTGTTAAAGGCACATCGGCGTTTAAGGTTTCACGTACTGCTTTACCGTTGTCCCATGTTTCAGCCACGGCTAACATTTCTAAATTTTCTTCAATACGGTCGGCAATTTTGAGCAGGATGTTAGAGCGTTCGGTGACTGATGTTTTGCCCCACGCATCTTTGGCTGCATGTGCCGCATCCAAGGCAAGATTAATGTCTGCTTCTTGCGACTTTGGAATTTTACAAAATGGTTTGCCGTCAACAGGGGAAATATTGTCGAAGTATTCACCAGCAACAGGTGCAACCCACTTGCCGCCGATATAGTTTTCGTAAACGGGCTTAAAGTTTATCACTGCGCCGTCAGTATTTGGATYTTTGTATTGCATCTTTCCCTTCTCCTCTCACACTTTCTTCGTTGGCAATCAACGTTATGAAAGGATAAAGGGTCAAGGTTGGTTCAGGGTTGGTTATTCATGTTTGTTGCGTATTTATTGACCAAGCGGCCACTTATCTTTGACTCTCATGGTAAAGGTATTGCCCTCAAAATTGAGTTCAAGACCATGTTGTTGAATGGTCGAAAGCTTTAAGTCTGCCGCAATATAATCGCCTTCATGCACCACTTGATTGTTGATAATCACCATACGTTTTGTTGCATCTTGGCTAAATACATGCGCTGAAATATTGATGGCAGGAAGCCTGTTTCGGATGGTTTCATCTAAGCCCATAATATTGGGGATAGGTTGTGGTTCTTTTTTTATGTCTTGTGGTGCAGCGGGGGTAAAAGTTGTGGTGGTTTGCACGGTTGCTGCGGGTTTGCTTGGTATGGATTTAGGTTTTATAGGCGTTGGCGTTGGGGCACTGGAGACAGCAGAAGCAATAGGTTTTGTAGCTTCTTGGGATTGAAAGACAAACCACAATGCAACAATACAAACAATAATGATGAGGGCAACGAACCAAACCACATTGGATTGTGTTGCTGGTTTGGTAGCAATGATAGTTTCAGACGCAGGTGTTGCGCTTTGCTTGCGCTCTTTATCCGCTTTATTTAAGGCATCCAAAATGTAGGACATTATGGGTTTGCCGTGTTCAAACTTGGTGCATCAATATGATTGGATTGGTTCAAGTGTATCCAAGTGATAGGGCCTGCTACACCGTCAGGGTTGAGCCCTTGTTGGCGTTGAAATACCTTCACTTGTTCTTTGAGCGTGTTGTCATACTTGGTTCGCGGCGCACCAATCCAGCTTTGATTCAAAGCCTTGGTCACTTGTTCTGCCAAATGCGCCACCAATGCTCCCGAATGCCCTGGGCGCACGGGTGCTGTGTAACCTGTAGGTGTTTTCCATAACAATGTAAAATCATTAAAGCTTTGCAGGGCAAGTTGTTGTAAGGATATTTCAGTGGGCTCATCTTTGGTCGCCACTTGCGTGGTTGTACCACCAAGGATTAACAATGCTGTGTATGCGGTTTGACCATGTTCATCTGCAACCGTGAGTACGGCAGGGCGGTTTAAGCTGCGCATGGCTGCGATGCCATCTTTTTGGCGCAAACACAAAAGCCCGTTCGTTTGTGCAAATTCGCAAGCTTCACCATCTGTTTGGGGGTTGAAGTCAACGCCCCAAGCCTTAAACACAGGCACAAATGCCATGTTTTTATGGGTTGTTGTGGGCAGGGTTGGTTGCTCCATGATTGCAGGTTCAGGTTTGGCTTCGGGTTCAACCTTTGGTTCTAACACGGTTGGTTCAGGTGCAAGGGCAACGGTTTCAGGTTCATCTACTTCAAGCTTGGGTTTGGGTGTGATGGTTACAACTTTGGAAGGAGGTGATTGCATGACCACTGCTTTTGTCGGCAGTGGCATTTGCCACAAGCCAATACCTATGCCAACCATCAATACCAACAACAATATAAGCTTGAGGGGTGAGCGATGTTCGGTTTGGATTTGGGTTGCACCCAATACTTCATCTCTGGCTTGGCGTAAGATGTGTTTATTGACCTTCTTTTGCTCTGAGGCATACGCGCCCAATAATGCGCGGTCAGCAATCAAGTTCATCAAACGCGGCACACCACCTGTATATTGAAACAGTTGTTGCAACACCGAGGCTGGAAAGATGTTTTGGTTTTCGCAGCCTGCAA
>NVSF01000032.1 GCA_002401135.1 Zetaproteobacteria bacterium | reverse complement strand
AATCATGGTCCTGGGCGCAAAAAGGCCCGAAATAGAATCGTTACGTCAGCGAGTGAACCTCCTGAGCCTAAGAAACGACGTAGACAGGGTGGTAGTGCTACATCGCGTATGGAACAACCTAAGAAGAGGAATAAATCACATAGAAGGGGACAGGGTGGAGGTAAAGGAAGCCCTGGTCGCATAGAGCCAGTAGCTCTTACTGGTGAAAACAAATTTACCAWRRYKCGYSMAMRYARWWRYKTWRRRMKKRAYAMYRARRTMRATRRMSKWMTRWSGCMRSWYRGKRMWMYYRYTCSTRRWSCASRAGWKTTTKMMCTCATTGAAGAAACAGAAACATGCGAAGGCTGGAACTACGCTGGAATAGATGGATTATTAGACAAGGTAAACAAAGAATGGGACAAGTATGGCTGTTTAGTAAGCCACTTACCCCCCGAATTGATGGAGCGTCATCAGCGTATCCATGGCGAAGGAATAAAAGTTGCCAAAAAAGCTGGCTGGTCTGGCGCATTTGAAACTGATGATGAGCATTGAACCATTATAATTATATCGTAACACGGCTTTGGCATTTAAAATTTCGCTTTTAGAAAGCCGCTAATTGAATGCATCTAACCATGCATCCAAAACAATACAAAAGGAGACGCATATGTCCGTGATTGAAAATGTTGTAGATATTGAACAGTATAAAATCAGTGAAGAGCCATATTATGAGCCTGTTGGCGATGAAATAGAACTATACACATCGGCATATGATGTGCGTATGCCGATGATGATTAAAGGTCCAACGGGTTGTGGTAAATCGCGTTTTATTGAACACATGGCTTGGAAACTGGGCAAACCATTGATTACTGTGGCTTGTAATGAAGACATGACCGCCTCTGATTTGGTTGGTCGCTTCCTTCTCGATAAAGATGGCACCAAATGGCAAGATGGTCCGTTAACCACAGCCGCACGTATTGGCGCTATTTGTTACCTTGATGAAATTGTTGAAGCTCGCCAAGATACAACCGTTGTGATTCACCCTTTAACGGATCACCGTCGCAGCTTACCACTGGATAAAAAAGGTGAGCTGATTCAAGCCCACCCTGATTTCCAATTGGTGATTTCATACAACCCAGGTTACCAAAGTTTGATGAAAGACCTCAAACAATCCACCAAACAACGTTTTGGCGGCATGGACTTTGATTATCCTGAAGAAAAAACTGAAATTAATATTGTAGCTAAAGAATCTGGTGTTGATGCTGCAACTGCTGAAAAGTTGGTTCATATTGCCCACCGCGCTCGTAACTTGAAAGGTCACGGYTTGGATGAAGGTATCTCAACACGTCTTTTGGTGTATTCTGGTCAGCTGATTGTTCAAGGTGTCGCACCTTTAGCCGCTTGCTCTATGACTATGGTAACACCATTAACGGATGACCCAGACATGCGTGACACCTTACATGCTGCTGTRGAAACATTTTTTGGCTAAATAAAACACCCTTACACAACTGAGGCAGCCCCCTTTTCGAGGGGGAATAGCTGCCTTAGCAAACACCAAAGAGGTCGAATATGTCAATCAAACTTGAAGATTATGAGGCGTACTTCGAAGATCACGCCCCTGAAGTAAAAGATGTGCTGACCAGCAGCTTTCAGGAAGCGGCTAGAGTGATGTCTCCCGCTGGTCTCGAAACTTACCTTGACGGCGCTAAAACATTGTCCAACTTAGGGCGCGGTTCTGGCATCGTTATATCCTATATTCAGGAAATACCGCTGGTCGCTAAAGAATGCGGTGAAGATGTCGTGTCAGATTGTTTATCTGCTGCCATGAAATTGTCATCCATGACATCAGGCGAAGTTGTGGCATTACTTTTTAGCAGTATGCCTACTGCTGCCCGCAACCTTGGTGATGCTGAATTATTTCGCGGCTATTTAAGCTTGATTCATCAACTTGCATCCACCGCATCGCGTGGTGTGCGCCCTATGCTCAGCCATATTGATGAGTTGCTTTCAAAACTAACCCTKAGTGGTTTGCGTCGCTGGGCAAATTTTGGTGCGCAAGCATACAGACGTGATTACAAAAATCTCACTGCTTACTTTAACCTAGAATCCGCAGACAGTCGCGCCATGTTACAAAAAGAACGCCGAGGCATTCTTTTTGTTAAAACGCAACGTAAACTCAACTTCTATCTGCGCGCTTTATGGGGAAGAGATTTTTTCTTACGTCCAACGGGTGCAGACTTCTCAGACTTCCGCCCCTATATCGAACACCGTATCTTACATCTTCCTGATGCTTTGGATGAYTATGGTGATGTKCCTGGTTTGGAAGTTTACCGAGCCACCTCTGCCCACATGGCTGCCCACATGGTATATTCATCAGCTGCTATTTCAGCAGAGCAATTAAGCCCAGCCCAAATGTTTTTCATCGGTTTAATCGAAGATGCACGYGTTGAATACAAAGCTGTTCAAGAGTTTCCTGGTTTGCGAAAACTATGGCACAGAATGATGGAAGTTCCWCATGAGGAAACCCCTGAACATCCAACCATGTTACTCTTGGAAAAGTTAGCCATGATGCTGTTAGATGAAAACATTCAATCAGATGATGAAGAGATCAGTAAACTTGCTAAGTATTTCCATGATAACATCGAAGAACGTCAAGATGATAATCAATTTTCATGGCATCTAGGTTTGGACGTATTCAACCTTCTTGCCAAGCGAAAAGCAGTGCCTAGCTTGCGTATTTTGGAGCGCATCGACATCCCGTACCGCGATGACAATCGTKMYAWWYRNNGMGNYTSMMRAAGCCAATTGGAATGCAGAATTTGAATACATGGCAGCTAGCCAGCAGCAAGTAAGACGAATTGTTAGCCCACTGATGATGGCACATGAAGTCGATTGCGAGCTCGCAGGTGATGACGCTCAAGAAGTATGGATTTGCAAAGACAATATGCGCTTTTACGAAGATGATTTAACGGATGATGCGGCAAGCTTTAATGATGCCTGGGGCAAAGAGCCAATTTCTGAACCTTATCATTACCAAGAGTGGGATTACCAAATACAATTGCATCGCCCAGATTGGGTAACCGTATACGAGCGCCGACAACCCAAAGGTTTTCTTGAAGATATTGACGCTATACTTGATGAATATCGTCCTGTTGCCCACCGCATTAAACAAATCATTGATTTATTAACACCCGCTGGTGTACAACGTGARCGCAACCTTGAAGATGGTGATGAAGTGGATCTCAATGCAGCTATTGATGCYATGATTGCTATTCGTATGGGCGAACAACCCAAYACGCGWATCACCATGCGYAATGTCTTAAAAAATCGCGATCTGTCTGTGGTTGTATTGTTGGATTTATCTGAATCAACCAATGAGCCTATAAACGGGTCGGATAAAACAGTATTGCAACTTACCCGTGAAGCCGCCACYTTGGTTTCGACTGCCATTGAAGGTATTGGTGACCCATTTGCTATCCATGGTTTTGCCTCTGATGGTAGGCATGATGTGCAATATTATAGGTTTAAAGACTTCAACCAACATTTCGATGATGAAGCCAAATCGCGTCTTGCTGGCATGAAAGGTGGTTTATCAACCCGCATGGGCGCTGCTTTGCGCCATGCAGGACAACACCTACACAAACAGCAAGAGAAACGTAAGCTCATCTTGCTCGTCACCGACGGCGAACCTGCTGATATTGATGAGCGTGATCCGCAACACTTGCGTCATGATACAAAAAAAGCTGTTGAAGAGCTTTATGGCACAGGTGTATTAACCTACTGCCTAACCTTAGACCCACTCGCTGATACATACGTGAAACGTATCTTTGGTGAAAACAACTTCACCATTATTGATAATGTAGACAAACTTCCTGAGAAGCTTCCTACACTGTTTGCAAGCCTGACAGCTTAAAAGCAGCTTAAATAAACGCTCCAGCACTTGTATTTTTCTGCAAGTGCTGGTTATTTGAGTGGCAACAGAACCTGACCATAAGTTGGTAACGACCAATCTATAGGTTTCTGACCACATTCTTCCAAATACGTATTCGTTTTTGAGAAATAATGCTGTCCAAAAAAACCACGGTGTGCAGATAAAGGTGATGGGTGCAAACCATGAATCACCAAATGTTTGGATGCATCAATAAACGCACCCTTCTTCTGCGCATAAGCACCCCACAAAATAAATACGACATGCTCTTTCTCATCATTAATCAGTGAAATGACTTTATCAGTAAACTTCTCCCAACCTTTCTTTTGATGTGATGCCGCTTTGCTTTGTTCCACCGTCAACACACTGTTCAGCAGCAATACACCTTGCTTTGCCCAACTTTCCAAACACCCGTGATTGGGAGCTTCAAACCCCAAGTCTTCACCTATTTCTTTGTATATATTCTTTAACGATGGCGGCACACGCACACCCTTTGGCACAGAAAAGCACAAACCATGCGCTTGCCCCTCACCGTGATACGGATCTTGCCCTAGAATCACCACTTTCACTTCATCAAAGGGTGTGACATGCAAGGCATGGAAAATACCATGCTTTTGTGGGTATATCGTCTTGCCCACTTGCATCTCACCACGCAAAAACGCTTCAAGCTTTTGCATATAAGGCAGCTTAAATGTCTCTTCTAAACGCGTCTTCCATGATGGTTCTTTCAGCCAGTCTTTCATACTTTGCATTGAACCATACTGCCTACTTTTCGTCTACAACCACGAATTACAATCAAGCTTTGTTGCGCTGAAGCATCACCAACAAAATACCACTTAAAATAATGGCTGCGGCAATGAATAAACGCAACGTAATGTCTTCATTCATCACCATATATCCACCAACCGCCGCCAAYACAGGCACAAGYAATTGTACGACTGCTGCGTGAATAGTTTTCAGGTTTTCCAATGCCATATACCAAATGGTGTAACCCAGACCCGATGCAATCGCACCTGACAACACGGCATAAAACAAGCCCARYCCACTAARTTGCATATATTCAAATGAAAACAACAGCARCACAMYCAACATGGGAATACTGCGCATAAAATTRCTRGTGGTRTCTGCCAGCGGATGTGTTGAGCCTTTGCCCATCAAGGTATAAAAACCCCACGCCACGCCCGAYATACTCATCAATRCAAAYCCRCTCCAAGAAGGTGTGGTTGCGCTGGGCAACATCAAGTAAACAAAACCCATAAATGCCAACAAGAGACCTGACCACTCTAATAAACTCAAACGACTTCCAAGAAATAAAGCGGCTAAAATCAAAGTGATTTGACCTGCGGCAAACAAAATCAACGCGCCTGTTGCAATATCCAACGCAATATAAGCATATGAAAAGGTGACGGCATAAATAAACAGCATCAGCGAAGCCAGCCAACTACCTGATGCCTTTAAAGTTTGCGTTTTATTCTTTTGCAAAGCAAATATCAAACCWWKSWKCWRMKMWCCTGATAAAAGCCTGACTTCAGTAAAACTCGCCGCATCCATCAAACCACCATCAAGCGCCAAACGGCACAATACMGAGTTGGCTGCAAAGGCAATRAGTGCGAGCGCTGTTAAACCTATAGTTTTCATATACCCCCATTCTTACGTCTTTTGGTCGAAATCACACAGTARTCCTTACCTGTGATGTTCAGCACTGAAACACCTTCCAAGCAAAGCAAGCGTTTAGCCATTCCAACCTGGAACGGAGGCAATATGATTTCAATGAAAAAAACAGTATTAGCAACAGCATGTGCCACAGCATTTATGGCTTCATCTGCAATCGCCAGTGAGACATATATGTGCAAACAYGGCAATCAAGARCGCATCATCAGYGTWGTKTATGAYGTTGAAGGRCAAGCTGTACCTTGTAAGGTGGTGTACACCAAAGATTCAGGCGTTGAAACACCTTGGAGCGCAGAGAACCTAGTAGGTTATTGCGAAGAACAAGCCGCAGCATTTGTTGAAAAACAACGCGCTTGGGGCTGGACTTGTGAAAAACAAGAAGCCATGCAAAAAATGAAAGACGATAATATGATGAAAGACGACGGCATGGTTAAAGACACCATGTAAGCACCCCTCTTGCTAGAGAGGATAAATGTATCGGGCTGTCACTTCTTTTCGAATGGCAGCCCTTTTTATGTCGCCTGACTTTTTCGATGTTTGGTGATGATTCTATCCAAAGCATTGGCAAAYGCTTGCCTATCAGCATGATTAAAAGCTGCTTGCCCACCCGTGATAACRCCACTTCCGCGCAAATCATCCATRAAAYTRCGCATACTGAGYTGGCTTTWGATRCTATCAGGCGTAAACATACTGCCTCTAGGRTTCAAGGCTAACCCGCCCTTCTCAATCACATCCGCAGCTAAAGGCACGTCAGCAGTAATCACCAAATCCCCTRCATCCAATKCRTCCACAATATATTKRTCMGCAACATCTGCACCYGCAYCCACYTGMACNNCGCTGAWAYAYNNGCCGAYTTYGGYACRCGCATCATACTGTTGGCAAYMARSACWGTKKTTATYTTWGCSCGYTCTGCSGCWCGAAATAAAATKTCTTTKACKGGMACAGGRCAAGCATCGGCATCCACCCAAATTTTCATCGTTTACCCTCACTCATATCTTAATCCCCAGCTCATTGTCTTTCCGACCGTAGTGGAGGAGTCTCGAGATATTTCAGAGACCTTTCGACTACGCTCAAGGTGACACTCATACCCCCATCCTATCCAACACCTTAAACATGGTTTGGTTCAAAGTGGCAAAGCGTTGCTTATCGCCCAACATGTCTTCCGCCGATTGCACGTAAGTAGAGCCGTCTAGCTCATCACCACAATGTTGTATCAACCCACTTGCCGATTCAGGCGTGGTTTCAAGATGAAATTGAAACGCCACTACCCTATCTTGATAAACAAACCCTTGATTCGAGCAAGCCTCACTCGCTGCCAAAGCTTGCGCACCACTTGGCACATCAAACATATCCCCATGCCAGTGAAACACATCCAATGATGCTGGGAACACATCATCTAAAACCGTGCCTTGCAGTTCATCGGATGTTTGAATGGGAAACCAGCCAATTTCTTTGTGTTTTCCAGCATACACCGCTTTTTTGCTGTCCGTGCTACCCAACACATCGGCAATCAACTGCGCCCCAAGGCAAATGCCCAACACTTTCTTGCCCGCATCAATCACCTGCCTGATAAACWCCTTCTCGTCTTTGAGCCAAGGCAAATCCACATCATCATAAATGCCCATCGGCCCGCCCATGATAATCAAGGCATCCATATCGTTCGCATTCGGCAAGCTTTCGCCTGCATAGAGATGGGTAAAGCTTAAATCATGCCCTTGGTTTTCAAGATAAGGCTGCATACAACCCAAGCCTTCAAATGCYACRTGYTGAATGGTGTGWATMCGCATYAATYTAYCCTTTTAATTGCCATATTCTTCGGCAAGTTTRCCAAACCGCTGACATTCRGGCGTTTCWTCGTGCAACGTCTCGCAGCTTTGYTTKSCCATRCTTTGATAACACGCCAGCGCAGGTTCATACAAATCTTGCTTWGCCRCCGCTTGTTCATATTTCTCAGCTATGCCRTCACACATGCTGTTYAAWGATTGCTCCATCATTTGCATCATGCCTTCAKGCATGTTCTGCATATCMGCCCCAGACATCTCGGCTTTCGCGCATTGTTTCATTTTCTCGCAGTAATCGTTTAAACCATCCGCCAACGCATCGGCATACACCGCTTGCACAGACACCAACAGCATCACCACACTCAATAATATCTTTTTCATATCTCTAGCTCCTTCCCTTTTAAGCCATAAACAAAAAAACAACTGCCTTACGTTTTATGAAAACTTTTGTTTGGCTTTAGCAAGAACAGAGTCATTCATATCTTCAATGCTCACCGCTTTTCTATTAGCTAAGTGCAGCTTACCAAACATATCATCCACTTTTTTGTTAAGCCTTACCTGCCCTTTGCTCGTTAATATCTTCAAAGTCATATCAATCCTTCACCGCTACCTATCATATTTGAAGGTAAGAAACAGGTGTTTTATAGTCAAGCTGCATTTGACAAGCGACACCCTATACCTTTGTATCAGCAATCGTCATACATACAACAGCAATAGTCCCCCTTTTACTGTTAAATATGTAATATGACAGAAATAATGACCACCTATACGAGTTAATAATGAGGAATTATGATTACTCCTATTTGATTAGTTATGTTCGCAGGAGAGAGAGATGAAGTGGCTTTTCGGCTCGAAGAAAAAGAAAGCACCTGAAAAGGATGATGTCAGGAAGGTTGGTAGCCGGATGCTCCGTATATCAAGCCTTGATATGTTCGGCTCGTACTCCGAGTCAAGGAACGGTCGTTATCTTTTGCTCCGCCAAGATTCAGATCGTGAACAAGGCAGAGGGGGTTACCGCGAATCCGGTTGCCTTAGTAGATAATGGTAGCGTCGTATTTGCCGGAGAGTGTGAGCGTCCCACAGAAGGTGCGGTATCCAATTCTGGTACGTTCGCAATTACAGACACGTTATTTGGAGATAAGCTGGGTTCCAAGCTCTATGTGTACTCAGCCGATGGAAGCCTGATATTCGAACACAGATTTTCCGCAAACACGCTAAATATTGGTATATCTCCAGAAGGGACGCATGTTGTAGCGCAAATGTGTAATAGCGATACAGATGACTCCGGGAAACTTTTTCTATTTGAAATAAGTCAAGCAAAAGTCATTGCCGCGCTCATCCCAGAAACGGGATGGGCTAATGAATATGAATTTTCCGTACCCGATGGAATTCTAAGCCTCTGCTATCGAGGTAATAGGAAATACAAATATCGATTCGATGGCACATTTTTAGATACAGAGAGATTTGAGCGTGAACGGGTCGAGGATGCATCACCAACAGAATTGGTTCTTTTAGTTCGCGAAAAAATGAAAAGCGCCACTAATGAAGAACTTCCCGGCCTGCTGTCATTAATAGATAGAGCTTTCGCGGGGAATCTTTCTGAATACCATGATTATCGAGCACTAGCATTTAGAGTGAAAGGCGAAATTAATGAATCTTTAGGTAATAAAGATCAAGCAATATCAGCTTATCAAGAAGCTATTAACATCGATCCAAAAATTGGGGTTAAACAGCGCCTCAAGAAACTGGAAAAGGCCAATGCGCCATCTGGTTCATCTAATACCAAGAAGAAAAAAGGCAAACCAACAACAAACAATATTATGAACTCCCCAATCACCGGCGAAACCGTTCAAGAAGCAATKTATAACTTTACWCAGTACGCATTTATCRGCGGCTCTATAAAGGAGACACCATTAGATACTGAGAAATTTGCAAGCACGTTTACAATTCTCCGGGCAGGCCCGCTTAACCAGCAGGAGCTGGTGGCACAATCGCTACCGTCTCAGCGCATAATCTATGAGTTGTTAACTCAGTACATCATGTTCTTTTCCATGAACCCCTCATTGCAATTCCCACCTGACTTCTTGGCTCAATCAAACTCGAAAATTCTTGGTCATAAGGTAACGGTATACATTGCTGAACATGAATGGCCGTTTCCTCAGATGTTACAACAATGAAGAAATGCGAACATAGCAATCACATACACTCGGACAGCAAAAAGCGCCGCCCCTCGTTCCTCGTCGCTCTGCTTTTTGCTGCCAGTGATGTGAGACGTTAGGTGTGCTGTGATTCTGTATAAATATATGAATCGTAAGTGGGCAAGGAAATTCCTGAAGGATGGGTTAATTTTAATTGGAACCCTTCATCAATTTCAAGATGAAGAGTTGCATGGCACTGAAGTAGGCGACGCTAAAGAAGGAACAAAAAACGTTCATTCAAAGACTTTAAAGTATATTGACACCTCCAATTCAAGTTCTATTCCATATTGGATGAATCAGCATATAAATGTTTCAGAGCCTAATCAGTTGATTATTCATGCAAAAGGTGGAATGAGTGCGTCATATTCTGACCCTAACTCTTATATTTATTGCGTTAGTGACACTTACGACCAAGGTGCAATAAAAGAAATGGGCTACAACTGTTGTATAAAGATTGAAGATTCAGATAAATTTTTTAAAGCCTTATCCATGAAATTGAAAAATAAGGCTCGATTTTGGGGTTATACTAAGTGCGTATATAGAAGTAGAAGCCTGCAAGATTGGGAAGATAATGTCCCAGCATCCTTTATTAAAGAATCAAAACACTCCCATCAGAAAGAGGTTAGAGGGCTATGGCTGCCTCTAAAGGATGAAAAAATACATCCTATAGTAGTCAAAGCGAAGAAAGCAACAAGGTTGTGTCATATTTTTTCAATCTAACCAGAGTATCGAAGAAAACGGGGACATGTATTAATTAACCCCTTCCTTATATTCCAACAATAATATTGGTGACTTATAAACAAAAGAGACATCCTCATAGTTAGAGTTTACTACAGGTTCAGGTCTCAATCTCTATTTTTCACCACTTTGCGATGGCAATAGGCACACAAATCGCCTATACTTTCCTTTATGAAACCCATCAACTGGAATCCCGACAAAAATCGCAAGCTTATTGAAGAGCGCGGCATCTCATTTGAAGAGATTATCTWTTCRCTYCAGTCGGGTTGTTTGCTTGATGATGTTTTGCACCCCAATCAGSAAAAGTATTYCCAYCAGCGTATGTTTATTGTTGCCATAGACGATTATGTTTATTTGGTTCCTTATGTTGAAAATGATGAAGAAATATTTCTTAAAACAGTCGTGCCGAGCAGAAAAGCGACAAAGCAGTATCTTGGAGGAAAAATATGAACAAAGTGAARTTAGATCAAGAAGAACAAGACATCCTAGAAGCTTACGAATCAGGTGAATTTGAATCCGTGATGACGGATGAGCGGAAGAAGTCTATTGAGCAAATCGCTGCCGCCACTTTCAAGAAAGATAAACGCATCAATATACGATTATCGAGCAGGGATTTGTCTGCCATTCAGAGAAGAGCATTGGAAGAAGGTATTCCCTATCAAACCTTGGTGACAAGCATTTTGCATAAGTATGTTTCGGGTAGCTTGTATGATGTCACAGCCAATAAAAACAACTAACTTTGATATTTATAACCAGCGTGGCTAATGGCGAGGCTAACACCCCAGGGTGCTTTCTCAGGCTTATGCCTTCACCTTGAGCCTCACTTCCTTAGGTGGTGTGACTAAAAAAAGGTGTTAGTCCTCCTCAACCACCCAACCCTGTAACTGGCTTTGAAATTTGGGTGAAATACGCACTTTGATATTTAACCATTCATCATCGGCTTGCTGAGATAAAACCAACCCATGCTCATGACACCACGCCAATGTTTTGCCATCAGCAATGGGCAATTTGAGGTCTAACTCGACCATGTTCTGCTCGCTCCATTTGGCGAGAATATTCATCAAATCATCCATGCCCTGCCCAGATATAGCAGACAAGGCAATGCGCGAACCATCAATATYTTCGCGGATGGTGGTGGTGACTTGCGGTGCTAGGTCGATTTTATTGAGCACTTCAATAATCGGCGGGGCGTTGTCACCATCCAAACCCAATTCTTTCAGCGTTTCCATCACCACAGCTTTATGATTGGGGCTTTCCGCATCGGATATATCMCGCACATGCARWATCAAATCAGCTTCAATCACTTCTTCMARRGTKGCGCGAAAYGCATTGACCAATTCATGYGGYARCTCTTGCACAAAMCCCACCGTRTCYGACATCATCARSGTCACGCTRTTSGGCAAYTTAATYTGGCGCAGTGTGGGGTCTAGCGTGGCAAAGAGCTGGTCTGCCACATACGCATCTGCCTTGGTAATTTTGTTGAACAAGGTCGATTTTCCAGCATTGGTATAACCCACCAAAGCCACAGTCAACACTTCCCTACGCTTGCGCCCTTCGCGTTGGGTGGCGCGCATTTGCCTAACCTTGGCTAAATCCTGCTCAATGCGTTTAATCGCATCACGTATCATGCGTTTATCCAATTCCAACTGCCGCTCACCCGGCCCACCCATAAAACCAACACCACCGCGTTGCCGCTCAAGATGTGTCCACGTGCGCACCAAACGGCTGATTTGATAGTTGAGGCTGGCAAGCTCCACCTGCATCACCCCTTCCCTTGTTTTCGCTCTTGCACCAAAGATTTCAAGAATCAAACCTGTTCTATCAATCACTTTACAATTGAATGCTGTTTCAAGGTTTCGCTGTTGAATGGGTGACAATTGATGGTCAACAAACACCACGGTAGCCTCAAGAATCTCCACCCGCTTTGCAATCTCTTCAGCTTGCCCTGAGCCAATCAATGTGGCGGGTATTGCCCTGCGCACATTCATCAACACAGACTCTTCTAARGGGCAACCCAGCGACAAGACCAAGCGCTCAAACTCTTCAAAGCGCGACTTGCTCGCCGCCTCGCCCCAACGCAATTCGGCAAGCCGAGGATGCAGCGCAATCACTTTGTCTTGTTGATGTTCCGTCTCTGTCAGTTCGCTCATGGATACCCTTTTTACCCAACATCCGACATTAACATTGGATGCAGAGTGTAATCATTTGGTTTGTATTGCTTTTCAGAAAATCATACTTTCACCTCACTGGTGATGCATGTTTTTTCTGGAATGCTAGACGAGTCAAAGGGTTGCGATATGCGCCGCATGTCAATGTCAGATGTTGGGTCTTATCTGTTTATTGACAAGCACATATCATCAAGCCCATGCTTTGCGCTCACTTACCAAGGCGGAAACCATAGCATTATGCCCATAGTTTTAGAAGATAAACACCCGATTAGCACTTACCATTTGCAACGTTTATTCCTTTTTCGTAGCAGTATGATTATTGCTGAAGTCATATTGTTATCCATCGCCGTGCGCATGAGTGACAACAACTTTCCACTGCTACAAATCATGATTGTGATTGGTTGTTATGCCTTATTTCATATGATCACTTGGATAAATCGCCCCAAAACCACGACTATTTCACCCAACTATCTCTTTGCCCAACTTGGCGTGGATGTGTTGGCGCTTACCCTCATGCTTTATTATACGGGTGGCTCAAACAWCCCCTTTGTTTCTTTATTTTTATTACCCCTTTTGTTGGTCGCAGCSATTCTMCCCAAACCTTATATTTGGAGTATGGCAGTGATTACGACTATCAGCTACGGCATACTGCTCTTATTTCCCTACCAACAAATCCAAGATATGAGCCACATGTCGCATATGGCAGGCATGGCAATGCAACATACCAACTCAGCCATGAACACCCACGCCATAGGTATGGCAGCCAGCTTYTTRTTYAGYGTSRTKGTSATYWTGTTYTTYGTWGTYTCYATGGCKGAATCSCTRCGYGATAGAGARCGCAAACTTRCSACTGCCCAYGAAAAMAGCCTKMGWGATGAACATGTGATTGCGCTCGGCACACTTGCTGCGGGTGCTGCCCACGAATTGGGAACGCCATTGGGAACCATGGCAATTCTGACCAAAGAAATGGAGCGCGAGTATGCCGATGATGAAGTATTGCTTGAACATATTCAAATTCTTCGCGCCCAAGTTGACCGCTGTAAATCCACGATTTCACAAATGAGCAGTAGTGCAGGGCAATTACGTGCCACAGGTGGCAAAAACATGGTCATCACAGATTATATCACCAATATCGCTAAATATTGGCAAAACGAACATGCCCTGAGTCAGCTTCATATCAGCTATCTAGAGGACAAAGAAGCGCCAAAACTGGTCGTGGACGACACCCTACAACAAGCGCTCATTAGCCTACTCAATAATGCTAGTGATGCTGGCGCACAACATATTAGACTTAACCTTGACTGGGATGATAGCCATTTATTCATCAGTATTCACGATGATGGCGAAGGTTTAAGGGATGACATCCAAGCTACATTAGGCAAACCTTTCATTAGCACCAAAGCTGAAGGGCAAGGGCTTGGTTTCTATTTGGCGCAAGCTGTGATTTCTCGCATGGGTGGCAATATCCACATACAAAACAATGCTCAAGGCAAGGGTGCTTGTGTACATATTCAACTACCGCTGCAAGACATGAGGACAGAACATGAGTGACATTGCAGAGCGCGTGAAAAAAATTGTTGTCGAACATCTCGGCATTGAAGCGGATAAAGTGCAGGAAAATGCGAGCTTTATCGATGACCTGGGTGCTGACAGCCTCGACAATGTCGAGCTGGTGATGGCATTCGAAGAAGAATTCAACGTCGAAATCCCAGATGATGCTGCGGAAACAATTTTGACCGTTGGGGATGCTGTGAAGTTCATTTCTTCCGCAAGCTCCTAAAATCCAACTTGTTATCGACGGGCGCTGCACTTGGGTGCATGCGCCCGTTATCTTTTTGATCTAGGTAAACTTTTCGGCAAGAGTGTTTTTTTGGCGTGTCTGGGTGTTTTGGACGATGTTCATTCGAGCCAAACCCCTCTAGAGTTGAATGATCTGATCTGACCTGAACATGGACGCTCGCTTGAGCGTCCTAATGGTAGCGGAGTGAAACTTATGCGGCGGGTGGTTGT
>NVSF01000031.1 GCA_002401135.1 Zetaproteobacteria bacterium | reverse complement strand
GTGATTGATGACGGCGACCCGCTTAATTATGCCACAGCAGCGGCAGCTAAAAGTATTTTCTTGATGAAGACCACACCTGATGGTGTTGTGCCGAATGCACAAACAGACAACCTGTCACTTGCCTTAGGCTTAAAGCAGGTAAGTGGGAATGCGGCAACCGTGACAGCCAATGTTTGGCCGCTCACTGTGGTTGCACCGCCACTGGTAACCAATGGCTTTGTAAATTATACGGCAGGTTCACACAGCTCATTCTTGAGCCCAGCTGACTCGCTTGCGGCAACGACAGCCATGCAAACGGATGCGGTGACTTACCTTGTGTCAGGTGCAATTACAACAAGCAATACAGCGGTTACGGAGTGATTATGAAATATACTAAATATATTAAACAAGCTTCTATTTTATGTGCTGCAACTGCGCTATTGACGACTCAAGCTTTTGCCAGTGGTTATATGATTCCTGAGCAAGGGGTGAAAGCAACGGGTATGGGTAACGCATACGCTGCCATTGCTGATGATGCCTCTGCCAACTGGTTTAACCCTGCTGGTTTATCCTTTCAAGAGAATAATGTGACGGGAAGTGCGGTGTTGGTGTACCCGTTGAATGAATATGAGACAGGTGGGCAAACCTATTCGGCAGTGAAAGGTATTCACGTTGTGCCGCAAGTTTACGTGCGTTATGGCGAAGAAGACTCTAAATTTAGTTATGGTTTGGGTATTAATTCACCCTTTGGTTTGTCWGTGGACTGGACAGATTCGGGWGCACCATTTTCTGAAGTGGCAGCAGGGGCGGATAGTGTGACCTTTTCTGAAATTCAGGCAGTGCATGTGAATCCCAATGTGGCGTACCAAGTGAGTGACAACTTTTCCATTGCCGCAGGAGTATCGTATTATTATGCCTTTAAAGTTCATTTGGATGGACAATCATTAAATATTGGTGGTGAAGGTGATGGCATTGGTGGCAACTTTGCTCTGATGTACAAAACGGACAAGTGGAGCATTGGTGGTAGCTATCGCTCTGCTGTTAAAATTGATATTTCAGGCACTGCTGTGGGTGGCCCAGCTTTGGCACTTGTGGGTTTTGAAGGTATTGGTGCGAATGCGACCACATCTGTCACATTCCCAGAYTTACATACSCTTGCAGTCACTTATTATGCWACCCCTGACCTATCATTAAGCCTACAAATTGATAGAATCAATTGGGCAACATTTGATGAAATCGTTGTCGATTATGACCCGTCAGCATTGAATGCTGTGACAGGCCCAACGACAACCATCCCTGAAGGTTGGAAAGCGACAGTTGCAATCCGCTTGGGTGCAGAATGGACGTTGGATGAAACCACGAAGCTAAGGGCAGGTTATACAACCGACCCAACACCAACCAATGCAGAGCACTTCTCACCACGCTTGCCAGGTAATGATAGGCAGTTGGTGACTTTGGGGTATGGCACGGAGCTTTCGGAAAACCTGACTATGGATTTGGCTTATGTGTATGTTTGGCTTGCTGACAGAACCGCCACAGACCCAACCAAAACACTTTATCAAGGTACATATACAGGTGAAGTTCATTTGTTGGCTGGTGGTGTAACGTATAAATTTTAAAGCATTTGTATGATATAATGAAGGCGTTGCTTGAAAAAAGCAGCGCCTTTTTCATGTCTACTTTGCAATAGTCGGGCTAATGATTAGCTTGCGCCAAGTTGGTATCGAAGATGTTTGGAGAGTGTATGCGCTACGATTGGACTGTAGAAGAAATTACGAAGTTATTTGAGCTTCCGTTTAATGATTTAATGTTTCAAGCGCAGCAAGCGCATCGCGCCAACTTTGATGCCAATGAAGTGCAGCTTTCAACATTGCTTTCGATTAAGACAGGTGGCTGCCCAGAAGATTGTAAATATTGTCCACAATCATCGCGTTACAACACAGACTTGGAATCAGAGCTTCTCATGAAAAAAGATGAAGTGATGAAAGCTGCGAAAATTGCCAAAGAAAAAGGCGCATCGCGCTTTTGTATGGGTGCGGCTTGGCGCGAGCCTAAAGGCAGAGCTTTTGAGTTGGTGTTGGATATGATTCGCGAAGTGAAAGCGATGGATATGGAAGCATGTGCCACATTGGGTATGTTGGATGTAGAACAAGCCAAAAAGTTAAAGGCAGCAGGCTTSGATTACTACAACCATAATATCGATACCGACCCCGAATTTTATAAAGACATCATCTCCACCCGCACCTTCGATGACAGACTAAACACCTTAAAAAATGTACGTAGCCAAGGTATGAGCGTATGTTGTGGTGGTATTGTAGGTATGGGCGAAGCGATGCGTAAYCGTGCGGGTATGATTGTCCAATTGGCGCGTATGGAACCACACCCTGAGTCTGTGCCGATTAATATGTTGGTCAAAGTTGAAGGCACACCGATGGCAGATGTGGAAGACTTGGACAACTTTGATTTTATTCGCACTATTGCAGTGGCAAGAATTACTATGCCTTCATCTCATGTTCGTTTATCCGCAGGTCGGGAAGCGATGAGCGAAGAAATGCAGTCGCTTTGTTTCTTGGCAGGTGCAAACTCGATTTTTTATGGCGAAAAGTTGTTGACCACAGGTAATAACGAAGCCGAACAAGACAGAGCGTTTTTTGCCAAGTTAGGCATTCGCCCTGAAGAAAGAAATACACCATCATCACGCCGCATGGCTGATGCTATACCTGAAAAACAAGTTCAAGAGGCTGCTCATGTCGGATAAACCCTGGGGTGGGCGTTTTGAAGCGCCAACCAATGCTTTTGTAGAAGCGTTTAATGCCTCAACTCATGTCGAYGCACGAATGTATGCTGAAGATATTGCAGGCTCTCGCGCCCATGCCACGATGTTGACTGCGCAAGGTATTTTGAGTGAAGAAGATTTAAAGCTTATTCTTGATGGTTTGAATCAAGTGGAACAAGAAATCGAATCAGGCGAATTTGAGTTTTCTATTGCTTTAGAAGATGTGCATATGAACATTGAAAAGCGGTTGACCGATATTATTGGTGATGCAGGGAAACGCTTACACACAGCGCGTTCACGCAATGACCAAGTGGGTACGGATACGCGCCTTTATTTGAGGAAACGCACCGAAGCCTTGATGGTTCGTATTCAACATTTGCAAAAGGTATTGGTCAAACTTGCTGATGAACACGCTGAAACCGTGATGCCTGGATTCACTCATTTACAAACCGCGCAACCTGTCACCTTTGGGCATCATTTGTTGGCGTATGTGGAAATGTTTGGGCGCGATTATGCGCGTTTTGAAGATGCAAAAAGTCGCATGAATCAATGTCCACTAGGCTCTGCGGCATTGGCAGGCACAACATTTCCGATTAACCGTGAACAAACGGCTGAACTCTTGGGTTTTGATGCGCCATGTGCCAACTCTTTGGATGCTGTGTCTGACCGTGACTTTATTATGGAGCYGTTGTCATCCGCTTCGATTTGTTCCATCCATTTATCCCGCTTTTCCGAAGAGTTAATTCTTTGGATGAGCGCTCAATTTGGTTTTATTGATTTACCCGATGCCTTTTGCACAGGTTCATCGATTATGCCGCAAAAGAAAAACCCTGACATGCCTGAATTGGTGCGGGGCAAAGCTGGGCGTATTGTTGGTGCATTGATGTCAATTTTGATGACCATGAAATCGTTACCTTTAGCTTACAACAAAGATATGCAGGAAGATAAAGAAGCCATTTTTGATGCCTTTGATAACCTTGAGGGTTGCTTGAGGGTGTTTGGTGATATGTTGCCCGACCTCAAAGCGAATATTGGCAATATGCATAAAGCCGCAGGTTCTGGATTTTCCACCGCGACTGACTTGGCAGATGCGTTGGTGCGCGCAGGTGTGCCGTTTCGTGATGCCCACGAAATTGTCGGTAAATCTGTGGCATATTGTATCAAAGAAAACATTGAGTTACATGAAATGAAAGCATCTGCATGTGTTGATATTGATAAGCGTTTAACCATTGACATGGTGCAAGCCTTATCCGTGGGAACATGTGTTGCCGCCCGTAACCACACAGGCGGAACTGCGCCTGAACAGGTGCGTTTGCAATGCGCAAAGTGGAAAGTGCAACTTGTGGATTAAGCTTGTTTTCATTGCTCTACTGGCATTGGGAGCATGTGGCAAAAAAACAGGGTTGATTGTGTATGATGATTCAACATCTGAACCTGTGCTGACGGGTGTAAGCTCATCGTCGGATGTTGAGATGTTTCACTTAACGCTAAGTGTTCAAGGCGGTAGTGATTTGATATTGTATCAGGTGGATAGAGCAGAGGTTGACCCAAGCTGCCAGTGTATCAACCAATGGTTGCGCTATTATGAATCATCACCAAGCGCGAAACGCACGAACTTACAGCATCATTTTAAATTRCAACGCGCCGATGTGGYTTATGCCTWCCGTGTGCGTGYWGTGGACAGCATTGGGCGTACAACAGCTTGGAGTAAACCCATGAAAACGAAAGGTGCAACTACACCATGAATAAACATGAACAATACCGATTAAATCAACTGGGTGAATATCCCTTCGCGCGATTAAAGAAACTTCTTGATGGTTTAACACCTAACCCTGATTTAGCATTGATTGATGCAGGAGCGGGCGAGCCGCGTTTACCTTTGCCAAGTTTTGTGCGACCGACTTTGGATGCGCAAATTGCGGGTTTCTCCAAATACCCGACCACTTCAGGCAATGATTTTTTGCGTGAAAGTATTGCAAACTGGTTAAAACGCCGTTTTGCATTGAACAACATTGATGCCGACACACAGGTATTAAGTGCCAACGGTACAAGAGAAGCTTTGTTTGCTGCAGCCCATGCCTTGATTAACCCGAATGCTGATAAAAAACCTTGGGTGATGATGCCCAATCCTATGTATCAAATCTATTTGGGGGCAGCGATTACCGCAGGTGGCAAACCGTATTTGCAGCCTTGCACCCAAGAAACAGGTTTCGCACCTGATATTGATAACATCAGTGATGATATTTGGSSWGATACGGCTTTGGTGTATGTGTGTTCACCRTCCAATCCCACAGGTTGGGTGGCTGATGAAGCCTATTACACCAAGCTYCTYARKCTTGCAGARMARTTTGATTTTTATGTGTTGGCGGATGAATGTTATTCAGAGATTTATTATGCGGATAAACCTGTTGGCTTATTGGAAGTGGCGCAAAACATGGGCAACACGGAATACAAACGTTGTTTGGTGATGAACTCATTGTCCAAACGCTCAGCATTACCAGGTCTTCGTTCTGGTTTGATTGCAGGTGATGCAGACTTGATTAAGAACTTCTCAAAACTTCGCAGTTATACTGGACCAGGAACACCTTTACCCTTGCAGCATGTGGCAGTAGCTGCATGGAATGATGAAAGCCATGTGCAGCAACATTTGCAAGTGTACCGTGATAGTTTGGATGCGTTCTTTGATGTGTATGGTGGGGATATTCCAGCAGGTTCATTTTTTGTTTGGTTGCCAGTGGACGATGAGGAAGACTTTGTGAAACGAGCTTATGTAGAGCAAGGGGTCAAACTTTTGCCTGGCAGTTATTTGGGTTCTGAAGATGATAAGGGTACCAATGCGGGGACTGGCTATGTTCGTGCGGCTTTGGTGGATGGTGCAATTAAAGCAGCAGAGCTGGCTAGGCGACTAAAAACCTAGACTTACGAACTTCATTCAACAAGGTGTCGAATGAAAAAGGCTTTTCTATAAGTGTGATATTATGGGGTAATTTTTCCTCAAAGTTACCGCTGATAAGAATAGTTTTGATGCTGGGTTGATGCATTCGCAGATTTTGAATGAGTTCTAAACCAGTCATTATAGGCATGTTGTAATCGGTGATTACAGTATTGATTTCTTGTTGGAGAGTGTGGAACATCTTGATTGCTTCAACACCTGAAGTGCAGGAAATAACGTGAAAGCCGCTCTCTTCAAGAACCTGTTGGCAGGTTTCGAGTATATCCAAGTCATCATCAACCAATAAAATCACGTTGCTCTCCTGTGGTGGGAGTGGCAGTATACATCTTCCCCTTGTTTTAACATGTGACATTTATTACCGATATTGAGTATCTGATGTTGTATACTTCGTGAGTTCTATTAAAATGACCATGGAAGATAATACGATGAAGTTAAAAGAAATGTTTGAAATAAACGATTTTCAATCGACCAAAGAAGTTTGGCTAAATAAAGGTGCTGTGTTTCTTTATGAAGGAGACGCTGCGAGTAGCAGTTGTTACTTGATAAAAAGTGGAAGTTTGGATGTTCGGCTTATTTCAGGTTCAGGGCATGAAACTTTGCTTTATCACCTTCTAGCTGGAGACTTGGTGGGCGAACKWKSWATRWTWRWWWYCWWKWKKMRTAWSRMWAMKKKKRKCRYSKSTMCRWAAASAWKYTWRWTSRWRAWYRRSWSTWSWRRWTTCAAGAAAAATATGAAYARCCTYGCTTTTATGGAAAAGTTRTCTGGTCATTTTCTTTCTCGTTATTTGAAAACACATGAAGTTGTCTGCCGATTGAGTCAGCCAAATATTGGTGCGAAACTTTGTCATTACTTTTTAACTTTAGCCGAACAAACATCGAGTGGTGACTTGGATAGCGGTCAAGTAGCCATTACGCTTCCAAGTCATGCGATGCTGGGTAAACTATTAAGTTGCCAGCGTGAATCGGTAACGCGTGAAATTAAGAAGCTTATCAAAGCTGATGTTTTGAAGAAAAGTGATGCGGGTTATCTTTTAGATATGGTGAATGTAAACTTATATCTTGGTGATGTTTTATAGACCTAGTTCAATTTAATGACGCAGACATCGACTTTGCCAATGCCTTTGAGCTCTAAATTGACGATGTGATGCTGGGGTGTGTGGTTTAGAGCAAGTAACGTGGTTTTATCCACTAAAATTTCGCCAGCACGAGCATTGGATTCTAAGCGGGCAGCAAGATTAACATGTTTGCCAATGACAGTGAACGCTCTGCGTTCATGTGAGCCAAGAATGCCTAAAACGGCATCACCCGTTGCAATGCCCACACCTACGCCCAATACTTCTTGCTGATTTTTCTCGCGTTGCCCATTGAGTGTTTGAACGCGCTTTTGAATGGTTAGTCCTGCTTGGAAAGCATCTTCAACATGGTAGTTTTCAGAGCTTGCGATACCAAAGATAGCCATGATGCCATCGCCCATGATTTTATCGATTATACCATGATTATCTAGGATAGACCCCAGCATTTCGTGCATGTAGGCATTGAGTGTGTTCATGACTTCTTGCGCATCAACTTTTTCGTTGTAGTTGGTAAAACCACGAATATCGACAAATAAGGTGCTGATAGTTTTACGCTCGCCATCAGTATTAAGTTGAATGTCTCCATTTAATGCAAGCTGGGCTATTTCTTGCCCGATATGCCTGCTTAATGTTCTATCCAGTTGGTCTTTGAGTAAGTGTAGTTCATTGGCAGCTTGCTGATACCGCTGCAGCTCTAAAACACTGTGGGTGACATCAAGAAACAATAGCCAATCACATGTTTCATCTTCAAGCGCAATAATATCCGTGTATTGGTTATCCATGAGTTGCATATGCGGAAGTTCAAAAGGCTCGTGAATAGGCAACATGCCTTGCAAAACATCACAATATGTTGATATATCAGCTTTCATGGCGGGTTTGTTGTCAAAATAACAAGCCCATGCACCACCAACGGACTGAACCAGTTCAGCTCCTTTTTCAAGTTGAATCCAAGCTGGTGATAAGTTGCCAAGGTGGTAAGCGGCTAACCATTGGTTGATGCGTTTGGGTATTGGCGTTTGACTCATGTGGGTAACATGGCTTGGGCAATGGCAGTGAATGCAGCTTCGACATTATCACCTGTTTTAGCGCTGGTTAAGAAWACAGGTTGATTCAAGCTTTCCAGTTGTTGCATCAAGTCGTCATCAATGCTCCAAGCATCTTGCAGGTCAGACTTGTTGAGTAAATAGATGATAGGGATGTCACCCAACGCATCRCGAACACGTTGGTGAATGTCTTCAGCGACGGTGGCGGTGTCGAGGCGAGTGCCATCAATGACCATCAGGATACCAGAAGCACCACGCAAGTAGCTGGTGGGTATCTTTTTATACTTCTCTTCACCATGTACATCCCAAATCATCWGGTTGACTTGTGTGTTGTCCACATCAACAACCTTTTTATCAATCTTAACACCCATGCTGGATAAGTATTTTTCAGAGAATTTACTGTATACAAACTGTGCAGTTAAGCTTGTTTTTCCCACGCCAGCAGCGCCTAAGATGCATATCTTTTTTTGTATCATTGGGTATCTTTACTGGTTAAATTTGAAGTATAAAAGCTATCAACCTCTTCGACCCTACTAAAGTTGTTTTTGGCAAATTCAATCCAGCTTTCAGATGCTTTACCCGACACATAAAGTGTTCCTTTGCTATACACTATTTGCACTGTGCTGGGGGGTTTTAGCAAAGCGATGATACGCTTGAGGATTGCCTCATCCGTTGCCACATGTTTTTGAGGTGTTTTATTGCGGATAATTGTTTTCTTCGGCTTGCTGGGCAATGAATCAAGCTTGATAGGGTCGTTTTGTGGTAAGTCGTTAAATACACTGGTTAAAATAGACACTTGGCTGCTATTAATATTATCAACACCTGCGATATACAAGGCAGCCTGCTCGGCTTGAGACAGCCAAATTTCAGAGGCAACACCTTCAATGGTCAGTGTCCCATCTTTCATGGTGATTTGTATCGATTTAGGAGGTAGAATAAGTTGAGCAACACGCTTGAGAACCAGTGACTCTTGCAAGGCATGGTAAGGTTGCATTTGAAATTGAACTTGTGAGTTGTCCAAATCAAACGCGGAAAGTAATGTGTAGGGGTCAATGCTTAGAGGGTCGCGTAAACCCGAAATAATATGTTTACCTTCAATCTCTTGGATGTTTGTAACAATAATACCAGGCTCACTTTGTATTTCTAGAATATAATTATTCCAATTGTTTTGGGCTTGGCTGGTCTCAATTTTACCAGAACCCCACCAGCCAACGATGATTAAAACAATAACCAAAACAGCGATAATAGCTTTGATGGGTGATTTTTTTTCAGCCTTTTTGTTCTGGTTTTCTTTATAGTCGGAGACGAGTAATGGCTGAAGTTGCTTGTCTATGCCAAAGAACGGTTCAGTATCTCCCTCAAAGCTTTTGAAGTCAGCAGCATGAAGTTGTTGAATATCTTCAATGGTGGTTTGAATTTTTTCATTGAATGAACGTGGTGTGTTGCCTCGGCAAACAACAGCAAGCACCACATCAGGGCTGGTTTCAATCACCACTTCAAGGTCACCCATGCGTAGGTTTTCAATACCTTGCTCAGTGCTTCCAGAAAAAGAATCTTGAATGAAATCTTGCACGGCAGTCAGCATACTTGAAATAATATCAGCATCTTCATTCAATGATGGGTCAAAGGATAGGTGGTGCAACAAYAGTCCTGTTTCYTTATGAATCAARAAAACCTGYTCCACGCGGTAGACGAGGGTGTTGAGCATGACCACTTCAGCGAATGTTTTACCCGTGCGCAAAGCTTCCATGCGCCACTTTAAACCTTGCGCAGAAAAAGAGTTTTCTAAGGTTTGATTCAATGATTGAAGCATTTCAGCAATGGAATTGTTAATTGATTTGCGAATCGCAGGGCCCATCACAGGGAAGAGGGCATCGGATAATGATTTTGGGTCTTTGGCTATGGACTCTTTAATTGATTTCTCAATCGTTGGCGCTAAAGATTTACCCAGGGCATCATCTTTTAGGTTGCGTATTTTAACGGCTTCAGCGAGTACTTTTGCCACTTCTTGGGCATGTAACTCTTGGTCTAGCAGTAATTTTTCAAGCTCATCAAGRCGAAGYGACTCTTTTTCAAATAAGAGTTTGCGCAGCTCTTGCATGGCTGTTTCATTCTGTGGAGGTTTATTCACACTCAACGCCGCTTCTATGTGTTCTTATTTATCCTTACTTTCTGGAAGTTTGAAGTCGCCGTTAAGGCGCATGGCAACTTCAATGAACATATCTGCCAAGGCTTTACGGTCTGTTTTGCTGTCGGCTAGTTCATCAGTTGATTTGTTGACTTGTTCGGTGAGTGATGTGCGAACAGTTTGAATCTCTTTAAGCAATGTTTTGGATTGCTCAAGCATCGCTTCTCTTGAATCACCAGCGCTTTGGGTCAATTTGTCTTGGACTTGGGATAATTTTTTATCGGTGTCCAAAGTGTTTTTTGATAGCTCGCTAGCGAGGTGGCGGGTATCATCTTCGCGTTCACCGCGCTCATTGCCAATTTGGTCAACAAGGCTATTGATTTCCTGTTTAATATAATCTTCTAATGCATCCAAACGGATGTTGGTTTCGTTACGTAATGAATCAGCTTCATTGAGCACGCGCTCTTCAAGGCGAGAAAACCGTTGCTCGTAATCACGCATTTGCGAACCGAATATAATATCACGAATTTGGTMAACATTACCTACCTCTGTGTTTTCAGGTTGTGTAGAATCTGTCTTTTTTACCATGACTTTAAATCCCTCCAAGAATTTATATAATAATGTGTGTTACAAATAAATATGAGATGCAACCCTATATAATATTGTATAGAAAATCACAAAAAACAGTAGTTTCGTGCGATAAATCACATCTTAGTCACGTAAAAGTTCAGTGATTCCTGTTTTAGAGCGTGTTTTTTCATCCACTGTTTTAACAATGACTGCACAGTAAAGGTTTGGGCCGCCCGATGCACCAGGCATAGAGCCTGAAACCACCACTGAATAGGCAGGCACTTCACCATAAGTGACTTCACCCGTGGCACGATTGACAATGCGCGTTGATTTACCAATATAAACACCCATAGAAATCACAGAACCTTCACGAACAATCACACCTTCCACGATTTCTGAGCGCGCACCAATAAAGCAGTTATCCTCAATGATGGTTGGGGTTGCTTGTAAGGGTTCGAGTACACCACCAATGCCAACGCCGCCTGATAAATGTACATTCTTACCAATCTGCGCGCATGAACCCACCGTTGACCATGTGTCTACCATGGTTCCTTCATCTACATAAGCGCCGATGTTCACATAAGATGGCATCAGCACCACTTTGGACGCGATAAAAGAGCCCTTGCGCACGGTTGCAGGTGGAACAACGCGCATTCCGCCTTTGCGGAACATATCTTCACCCCAATTGGAGAATTTTTGTGGAACTTTGTCGAAGTAAGTCGCGTCGCCACCATGAATAACTTGGTTACCGTGCAGTTTGAAATATAATAATACTGCTTTTTTCATCCACTCGTTGGTAACCCACTCACCCTTGTCATTTTTCTCAGCAACGCGAATGCCACCATCATCCAAAAGGTCGATAGTGCGCACAACAGCTTCGCGAATTTCGGCATCAACATTGTGCATGTCCCATGAATCGCGTGTTTCCCATGCTTGGTCGATAACTTGTTGTAAGTGGTTCATAAAAATCTCCTGAGTTTATCCATTTCTTAAAGTTCGTTTTGCCAAGCCTAAGAAGGATGCGCATTGAAGTAAATATTCCATTGTAATTTATAGTTGTGGGCTTGGTTGGAAATGGCTACGCTGCACCACACTGATGAATAGTTACAAAACGAATAAGGGTATCAATCATGGATAGAAAGATTCTTGTAAAATTACATTTAATTATGGCTGCGGTGGCGCTTCCATTGCTGCTGATGTTTGCGATTACAGGTGGATTATACACCTTGGAATACAAGCCTAGCTCAGAAAAGAAAGAGTACCGTGTGACGATGAGTGCGCCATTGGATGGTAATGTTGARAGCATGAAAGACATTGTTCGACAAGAGCTTAGTAARCAYAATTTGGATGCGCCTATGGGTAAAGCAAAGGTTAAGCGCAGTGGTAGCAGCTACAAAATGAAATGGGCTGGTAAAAACCATAGTGTTAATCTCAGGGTATCTTCGCGCGATAATACGGTTGCCGTGATTGAGGTGAAAACACCCAGTTGGTACAATCGTTTGATGCGTTTGCATAAAGGCAAAGGCGGTGATTTATTTGATGCATTTGCTATTGCTATGTCGGTGTTTGTGGTGTTTATTTTGTTAACGGGTGTGTGGATTGGTCTGAAAACACCGACATACAAAGCGTKGACAGTCAAAGCTTTGAGTTWGGGTTCGGTATTRTTTTTGGCTATGGTTCTGTATGCGCAGTTTTAGTATTGAATGCACCAAGTATGATAATTGATTGAGCCTTCTGTCTTCTGGCGTTACTCTGCGGCTGATTGATGATAGGTGGTGAGCATGGAAAACATTGTGATACAAGGTGGCGTACCGCTTCATGGAAGTGTTGAAAGTAGTGGTGCAAAGAATGCAGCACTGCCTTTGCTTGCCGCAGCCATTCTTGCTGATGGTCCTGTAACCTTTCATCGCATTCCGCATTTGAATGATATTTCAACCATGACCAAKYTRTTGGCATGGCAAGGTGCGGAWGTWRYTTATGAYGACCAARAYYGCYTAACKATTGATACSCGRGCSGCGAAYAAACCMGAAGCACCYTATGARWTGGTSAAAACCATGCGYGCATCWTCYTTGGTGCTTGGRCCRYTSTTGGTGCGYTTTGGTGARGCGMRAGTAAGYTTGCCWGGYGGNNGTGCGNNATTGGTGCACGSCCKATTGATTTGCATCTTAAAGCTTTGGAAGCGATGGGCGCAGTTATCCGCGTGGAGCATGGTGATGTGATTGCCAAAGCACCCAATGGGTTAAAAGGTGCTCGAATTTCTTTTGACCAAGTCACGGTGACAGSYACMSAWRWSRYSATGATGGCAGCSRYMCTYGCCRAKGGYGARACYGTRCTYGAAAAYKCAGCGCGTGAACCWGAAGTGGTKAAYCTTGCTGATTCATTGCGTGATTTGGGTGCAAAAATTGAAGGCGATGGCACAGATACGATTACCATTCAGGGTGTATCATCCATTTCAGGTGGCGATATTTATACCATTGCCGATAGGATTGAAACAGCAACCTACCTTGCGGCAGGCTTGATTACAGGTGGCGATGTCACTGTGACTAAAACCGATGCCAAGTTTTTGGATGCTTTTTTAGCCAGAGCCAAAGAAGCAGGTGCAGAAGTTGAAGTGGGTGATGATTTTATTCGATGTGCAGCACCCAATGGTTTGAAAGCAGTGAACATTCATACCATGCCACACCCTGGMTTCCCCACAGATTTGCAAGCGCAATTTATGGCGATGATGTGTGTGGCAGAGGGTACAAGCCTGATTTCAGAAACGATTTTCGAGAACAGGTTCATGCATGTGCAAGAGTTGATTCGTATGGGTGCAGATATTCAGTTGGATGGACATACTGCGGCTGTTAAAGGTGTAAAAAAGCTCTCCGCAGCGCCAGTGATGGCAACGGATTTAAGGGCTTCTGCATCTTTGGTGCTTGCAGGTGTGGCAGCAGAGGGTGAAACTGTGATTTCAAGGGTGTATCATATTGACCGTGGCTATGAGCGGATTGAAGAGAAAATGCGTTGTTTGGGTGCTCAGATTGAGCGTCACTATGTATAAAGTCCAACAAGGTTATAAAGGATAAAAATAGTATGTCAGATAAACCAGTATTGACCATTGCCTTATCCAAGGGGCGTATTTTAGAGCAAACATTACCTTTGCTTGAGTTTGCAGGTTTGATGCCTGTTGAAGATGTGCAAACCACGCGTAAATTGATGGTGGATGGCCCTGATGATTGGGCGGGTAGTAAGATTCGCTTTTTAATTATTCGTGCGGCTGATGTGTGCACGTATGTTGAAAAAGGTGCGGCAGACTTAGGTATTTCAGGTCGTGACTTATTGCTAGAACATAAACCCCACGTCTATGAACCTTTGGATTTAAAAATTGGTAAATGTCGGTTGTGTGTATGTGGACCAAAAGATTCAGTAGAATCAGGTAACTCAGCAGCTATTGGTGGGCGCATTCGTGTGGCAACCAAGTATGACAATATCACCGAGCAATATTATTTGGAGCAAGGCATTCATGCGGATGTGATTCATTTGTATGGTTCTATGGAGCTTGCGCCACTTGTGGGCATGGCAGACAGAATTGTTGATGTTGTGGAAACAGGCAATACGCTCAAGGCCAATGGTTTGGTGGAGGAAACAACATTGTTTGATGTTTCAAGTCGTTTGATTGCCAACCCAGCAAGTTTTGTGACCAAAAAGAAACAAGTACAAGCTGTGATTAACAAGCTTCGCGATGCCGTGGAAGACAGAGAAAAAGCTTTGGAGAAAAGTAAGTGAGTAAGATTCAACGTATTTATTCAACAAGTGCAGATTATCGGGCGCAAATGGATGCTTTATTATCCCGTGAAACCGATACGGGTGCGGATGTACAAAACCTTGTTGCTGATATTCTTAGCGATGTAAAAACACGYGGCAATGCAGCRNTTNGTGWRWAYAYASMSMWRWWTGATGGTTGGGATTGCTCTGCTGAAAACATGGTGATTAGCCGAGAAGCTATGGAAAAAGCTTGGTTTTCCGTGTCGAACATGGACAGGCAATCATTGCAGTTGGCGGTGGATAGAATTCGTGCGTATCATGAGAAACAAGTTCAAGATTTAGTTCAGGGTTATTTTAAAACTAATCCAGAAAGTTTCGTAGAATCTCCAGAAGATATGATTAGTAAAGTAGCAAGACAGGAACTGATTATAGATAAAGTAAAGAAAGTCTGGAAACATT
>NVSF01000030.1 GCA_002401135.1 Zetaproteobacteria bacterium | reverse complement strand
CAACAGGCTTTCCAACTTCTCCAAGATTATTTTTCGTGAAGTCGGTAACATGAGAAAACTGAATAGTAGGACAAATCACAAAGTGGTCATCAAACTCTAAAGTCAAATGAGAATCATCCGCAGGGCACATGATTTCATGTAACTTCTCACCTGGGCGGATACCGATAATTTTGTGAGGTAAACTTGGAGCCATCGCCTTAGCCAACTCAGTCATATACATGGATGGAATTTTTGGGATAAAAATTCCGCCGCCTTGCATACGCTCAAAATCTTTAAGTACAAAGTTTACACCATCATCAAGAGTGATAAGAAAACGAGTCATTTTCTCATCAGTAATGGGAAGCTATGTTCCCCCCTCATCAATTAACTTTTGGAAAAATGGAACCACTGACCCACGTGAACCAACTACATTCCCATATCTCACAACTGAAAAACGCGTTTGACGTTTACCCACCATATTATTCGCTGCAACAAACAACTTATCCGATGCAAGCTTGGTTGCACCATACAAATTGATTGGGTTCGCAGCCTTATCAGTAGATAATGCCATCACTTTTTCAACATTATTATACAATGCCGCTTGAATAACATTTTCAGCACCGTGTATGTTTGTCTTAATACACTCCATCGGATTATACTCTGCAGCAGGCACTTGCTTCTGTGCCGCTGCATGTATCACAAAATCAACATCCTGCATGGCTTCCTTTAAACGCTCTGCATCACGAACATCGCCAATAAAATATCGCATACAAGAATCATTATACACCTGAGACATCTCAAATTGCTTGAGTTCATCCCTCGAGTAAATAATAATCTTATTTGGCTTATATTTACTCAGCAAAACTTCGGTATATTTCTTACCAAAACTTCCCGTGCCACCTGTTATAAGTATGTTTTTATTGTTGAACAAATGTACACCCTCTCTGTAGCTTATTTCTAATGCTTGCAATAATAATTGGGAAACTTACCCAAAATACTAATTTATTCATCGCTTGCGTTGATTAATTTTCATAACATGCGTACTTAAAATTGCCACAATTATACCTAGCAAGAGCCCACTCAAATTAGCTAGCAATAAAGCAAGTAGTTTTTTAGGTTTGACTGGTCCCTTTGCCACCCAAGCTTTTTGGTCAACTGAAACAACTGAAATGTTTTCCATGCTGATCTTTACAGACTCCAAGGTAATCAGGCGTTCTTCAAGGTCTCTCAAGCCTTCAATAAAAGGGTCATTATCTTTACGCCCCTTAAGAACTTGAACTTGGGCTATCAACGCATTGGGGCTGAGCATAAACTTCGGAAATTCCTCAGTGTTAACAGTAACACCGCCTGACAAAGCTCTTAATCTAACTTGCTGATCTTCCTTACTTAAGGCTTGTGAAATACGATAGGCCTCTTGCAGAGCAACAACTTGATCATCACGCCTTACTTTAGCCAAAGATTTCTTTCCTTGGATTGAAGCTTCAACTCCAGACCTCAAGCTCGCGACCCTAGTATCTAGTTCGCTCACCAACCGCTCTGTAACTGTATTGGCAACTTTTGTTACAAAGGCATTCGCCAGTCCTGCAACCAAAACTGGATCATCACCTTCAAAAGACAAAGTTACAAAACCCTCTTCACCTTTCTTTTTGACATTTTGTTCGATTTTTAACTTTTGATGAAACCTATTCTCAAAAAAAATGTCGGGGTCACTGTCGCTACCTAACCCAAGCTTTTCAGCAACTTTATTTTCTTCATAAAAGTTACGTCTAACTGCTCTCGACTTAAGCGTTTGTACAAACAAGCGGTATACGCTTTCAGAATCATACTCTAGAAAGTCAGAACGGTCAGAACGGTCAGGGAAGGCTAACACAGATATATTCAAAGGTTGAATATCACTTTGACTGGGTGGAAGCATAAAAACTTCTGCTTTATAAACTGGCGTTACCAACAGTACGTATGTAAGGCCTAGCCCCACACATAACACCCAAGTAATAAAGACCACTCTCTTTTGCTCAACAATGACCTGCCAAATCTCAAGTAAATTAATCTCTTGCTGCTCTTTTCCCACAAATACCCCTTAAACACAAAAAGCAGGCATCTGCCTGCTTTCCGAAATATATTTATTTAAAATTACTTTTTATCTTTCATTTCTTTTTTGTGTTTTTTATGATCATCTTTCTTAGCTTTACCTTTCGACTTCGCCGAAGACTTTCCAGCTTGCAAAGAACCTTTCATTTTTTTCAGCTTCTTCTCGCCAATACCTTTAACATTGACCAAGTCTGAAACACCAGAAAATTTACCATGTTTCTTGCGGTATTGAACAATCGCTTCTGCCGTTTTTTCACCAATACCTTTAACTTTTTGCAATTCTTTCGCACTTGCCGTGTTAATATTCACTTTATCACTTGCAATAGACGTTTGCGCAAAAAACAATGAGCCGAACAATACTGCCATAATCATCATTAATTTCATAACTCTCTCCTTTTCAAATGCAGCCCCAACACTGGCTAAGGATAGGGGAAAGGAAACAAACATCAAGTTTCGCGCAGAAAAATTGCTGCTTGACAAGGGTGAACTATGTTCATAATGTTGCCCATCTCGAATGAACAATGTTCACTATCAGGTAAGAAAAGGGGAAGCACTTGCAACAACGTCATGCTAATTTACGAAAACTTGCCATTTCAAGCGCTGAATCTCGTATCGCCTCGCAGGGTATTCACGGCTTAAATGCGCGTTTTGTTGCCAAGGAAATGGGCTGTTCCGTTGGTACACTCTATAATCTTTTTAAGAATATCGATTTCCTTATTTTTACTGTCAATCTARAAACATTATCAACTTTAGAAACACTGCTCAAACAAGCCTCTGGTTCATCAGAACAAGGTGCATCCGCCCTGCAAGCCATCACYAACACTTACATCGACTTTGCCCTAACGAAACCAAATTTATGGCTAACATTGTTTGARCATCAGTTCTCAAACCCTGATGAAACCCCCCAAGATTATTACCAACTTCGAACCAATTTATTTCATATCTTARAGGCGCAACTTGGGCATATTAACCCTCAATTTTCAGCGCATGATATTGCTCTAGAAGCACGCGCATTATGGGCAGGCATACATGGCATTTGCATGCTCAACATCACCAATAAACTCGATGATGACGGCTACACATTAAATGATATTGCAACAACATTAGTTTCAAAATTTGTAAGGGAAAAAGAGGAGGCAACACCATGAAAATACTTATGTTTATCACCAAGGTATTGTTTAAGATTATATATCGTGTTCGTGTAACAGGGTTAGACAATTTCAAAAACTCAGGCGAACGAACGTTGATTATCGCCAATCATGTTTCATTCCTAGRTGGTATGTTACTGGGTCTATTTTTACCCCATGAAATTAGCTTCGGTATTCATGGTAAGTATTATAACAAATGGTGGTTTGCCCCCATCAAACGCACCATGCCAATTTTTGCTGTTGACCATAGCGACCCCATGGCAATGAAAACCATGATTAATCATTTAAAAGAAGGGCATAAAATCGTRGTGTTCCCTGAAGGGCGTATCACCAACACAGGTTCGTTGATGAAAATATACCCAGGCTCTGCCATGATTGCAGACAAAGCCGATGCTTTTATCCTACCCATTCGCATCAGTGGTGCGCAATTCACCCCCTTTTCACGCCTCAAAGGTTTACTGCGCCTTCGCTGGTTTCCCAAGATTACTTTACACATTTTACCTGCTGAGAAGCTCGATTTAGATGGCACGTTGAATGCCCGCGAKMGCAGAAAACAAGGTGCACAAAAGCTAGAAGACATGATGCGTGACATGCTTTTTAACACATCCAATTATAAACTTCGCTTGTGGGACAAGCTGCTCGAAGCCGCCAAAACGCACGGTAAAAAACATGAAATCATTGAAGACTTAGAGCGCATTCCACTCACGTATAGTGATGTGTTTACCCGCGCTATGGTCTTGCAACAACTTCTGCCGTCATCCATCAAACATGGTGAACGCGTTGGTCTTTTGCTACCCAATGTCAACGGTTGTTATATCACCTTCTTTGCCATGCAAGCCAGAGGCGCTGTGCCTGCATTGCTCAACTTCACCATGGGCGAGAGTGCAACCACCGCAGCCCTTGAAACAGCTACCATTCAAACGGTTATCACCTCTCGGAAATTCATTGAAGCAGGCGAGCTGGAGCACCTGATAGAAGTCATCGAAAAGAAAGCTGAGGTTGTCTACCTCGAAGATTTGCGCGACAAACTTTCTATTGTCCACAAACTCAAAGGTTTGTTCATGGCAAAGTTTCCTTCACTTGGTATTTGCAGGCTCATCAAAAATGTCGATTCGTCTGATGCGGCGGTGGTGTTGTTTACATCTGGTTCAGAAGGAACACCCAAAGGCGTGGTATTATCCCATGAAAACATCCTTGCCAATATCGAGCAAATCAATGCCAGCATCCCCTTCAATACCAATGATATTTGTTTGAATGCTTTGCCATTTTTTCATTCATTCGGGCTAACCGCAGGTTCAATGTTGACCACACTCAATGGCATCAAAACCTTCTTTTATCCCTCCCCGTTACATTACAAAATTATTCCTGAATTTGCTTATGATATTGATGCTACCATCTTGTTTGGTACCAATGTTTTCTTGGCAGCTTATGCCAAACATGCACACCCCTATGACTTTCAGACCATGAAATATGCCGTGGCAGGTGCAGAAAAACTGCAAGATGAAACCAGAGATACTTGGATGTATAAGTTTGGGGTTCGCATCATTGAAGGTTATGGTGCAACAGAAACCACACCTGTTATTTCAGTGAACACACCCATGCACTACAAAGTCAAATCTGTAGGTCGCATGATGCCTGGTATGCAATACCGCTTGGAGCATGTGCCTGGCATATCAGAAGGTGGTCGGTTGTTTGTTAAAGCACCCAATGTGATGAAAGGCTATCTTATGCATGATAACCCTGGTGTACTCTTACCGCCTGAAGATGGCTRGTATGATACAGGTGATATTGTTGCCATTGATGATGAGGGCTTTCTAAGCATTCAAGGGCGTGCCAAACGTTTTGCCAAAATTGCAGGGGAAATGTTGTCGCTCACGGCTGTGGAAGAATTATGCAAACACTGCTGGCCTGAGCATGATCATATTGCCTTGGCTTTTCCMGACYCAAGYAAGGGTGAAAAAATCGTATTACTAAGCACACTTGAAAAACCTTCCCGCAAGGACTTGGTTAAATATGCGCATGAGTCTGGAGCAAACGATATGCTTGTGCCACGCCAATACTTGTTCGTTTCTGAAGTGCCGCTATTGGGTACAGGCAAGATTCATTATGTCGCTGCTCAAGCACTTGCCGAGAAGCTATTAAACGCAAAGCATGAACAATGATTTAAAAAAGCTTCTCACCGCCCAGTTCCTCACTGCCATGGCAGACAATGCGATTCTATTTGTCGCTGTGGCTATGGTGATGCAGGGCGCACTTGAAGGCGATTGGTATATCCCCGCTTTACAAGGCTGCTTTCTCATTGCTTTTGTCGTGCTTGCACCTTGGGTAGGTACATTCGCTGATACCACCTCCAAACCTCGCGTACTCATGCTTGCCAATATCATCAAGGCAGCAGGTGCACTGATGATGTTGTTCGGTGTAGAACCTTTGATTGCGTATGCCGTTGTAGGCATTGGTGCGGCAACGTATAGCCCCGCCAAGTATGGTATCTTGCCTGAGCTTGCTGATGACGAAGCCAAACTCATGAAAAGTAATGCTTGGATTGAAGGCAGTACCATCGTGGCTATTTTATTAGGTACTGTGGTTGGCGCAAAAATCGCTGACCAATCTATTTTTATCGCATTATGTTTTGTGCTTGGTGTGTATTTGCTTTCGGCTTTGATTACCACATTCATGAACAAACTTCCTGCCGCACACCAAAGAGAAAAAAGCGGTGTGTTGGGTAGCTTTAAAAAGACGATTCACACCTTAATGGCAACGCCTGCCGTTAGGTTTGCCACCTTTGGTGTGAGCTTATTTTGGGCATCAGCCATTACCCTGCGTCTCATTATTATCGCATGGGCTCCTGTCACCCTACTTTTAACCACCAGCGAAGACATATCCTTGCTCACCCTGTTTATCGCCTTGGGTATTGCAATTGGCGCACTGCTTGCACCGAAATTAATCCCTATGCACAACCTCAAGCGAACGCGTCTGGCAGCTTATGGTTTGGGTCTGTCTGTGTTGGCATTGATGATGGTCGATGATCTCAATGCAGCGCGCGGTCTACTCTTTATCGCAGGCATTTGCGGTGGGCTGTTTGTCGTGCCTATCAATGCACTACTTCAAGATATTGGTCATAAAACTGTCGGCAGTGGTCATGCGGTTGCTGTGCAACACTTCTTTGARAACATCGCTATGTTAYTSGCMACAGGACTTTATACTTGGGCAGTYGCMRYSMAMRTKGRWTCCACSACATCCATGATGTTTTTAGGCACATTCATCTTGATTGCAACCAGTATCATTGCCTACCAACTACCCAAGGAAAATTAAACCAAGGCGCTGCCAGGGCGCTGCCAACTTACTTTATCATGCGACTCAATACTCACCCGCATCACCAGCCCCAAAGCTAACAACATGCTTAACAATGCCGAACCACCGTAACTAATGAAAGGAAGCGGCACACCAACCACAGGCAACATGCCCGATACCATACCAATATTCACAAACACATAGAGGAAGAAAATCGTGGCAATGCCCACGCATAACAAGCCACCAAAACGCGTGTGCGCACGCAGCGCAATCACTAAGATTCTTGAAATCAGCACCACATAAAGAAAAAATAACACAGTCGAAGCAACCAAACCACCTTCTTCCGCCAGTACTGCAAAAATAAAATCTGTATGCTGTTCAGGTAGAAAATGAAGCCGCGACTGGCTTCCTTCCAAATACCCTTTGCCAAACAAACCACCCGAACCAATCGCAATGGATGATTGAATCACGTGATACCCTTTGCCAAGCGGGTCAGACTCAGGATTAAGGAAGCTTAAAACCCTACCCTTTTGGTAGTCGTGCATATTGTGCCACAACACATAACCCGCAACAGGGCTAAGCGCCAGCAAACCCATAAACCATTTCCACGGAAAACCCGCTATCAAAATCACCACCATTGCAGCCATCACCACAACCAATGCCGTGCCCAAATCAGGTTGTATGACAATCAACCCTGCTGGGATAAGTGTACACAACAAAGCAATGCTTAAATCTTTAACCGAAGAAGCCTCTCGCGTTGAAAACCAATATGCCAGCATCAATAACAATGCCCATTTCATCAATTCAGACGCTTGAAGGTTTACAATGCCCAAGTCCAACCAACGCCTTGCGCCCATATGCACATCACCGACAAAGGGCACAAGAATAAGCGCCAATAATGCGAGTAAATATATGGGCCATACCATCAACCCCACAAAACGAAGCGGAATAAAACACACTGCGACCATGGCTGTTAAACCAACAGCCCAGTAAACACCTTGTTTATACCACACCGACAAATCGCCTGAATGCACTGCGGCATACAATGTCAGCATACCAATGCCCGCCAAAATCAGAAGGCATAACAGTAAAATCGGATCCATTTTTCGCAGCGTATTCATGGCTGTGCCTCTTCGCGCTGTGCTTTCATTTTATTTGCCCAAAAATCAACCACTTTACGTGCCACAGGCCCTGCTGCACTACCGCCATGTCCGCCATGCTCCACAAATACAACAAAAGCAATTTCTGGCTTCTCAAATGGTGCATAACCCATAAACCAAGCATGATCTTGATGATGCCTAGCATCCGAAAAGGTTCGTTCATCATCATCAGACATTTTCACCACTTGCGCTGTTCCTGTTTTACCTGCCACCGTCCATTTCGCGCGCGACAACTGCCAATGTGCCGTTCCTTTGGGGTCGGCAACCACATCTCGCATACCCTGCCTAACGGTTTGTAACACTTYATTATCTATATCAATTTTTCGTATTACACGAATAGCTTCACCCTTTTCCAAAAGAGGTGTGAGAATCTTTCCCCCATTGGCAATAGCTGCGGCAAACCTTGCCATCTGCAAGGGTGTCACCGTGGTTGATCCTTGCCCAATCGCCGTAATCATCGTTTCGCCCCGATACCAGTTGCGCCCACTTGGGTGACGCTTTGCGGGCACATTACCTCGTGATTCAGGTGGCAAGTTAATACCTGTTTGCTCGCCAAACCCCCAATTTTTAATCGCTTTTGATAGCCTTTCCATTCCCAACGCATCACCCATTTCATAAAAGTACACATCACATGAATGCACCAGTGAATCATGCAAGTCTACCTTGCCATGTCCCTTCTTTTTCCAGCAACGGATTTTTCGGTCCGCTAACTCCACATAACCAGGACATTGTGTGCTTCCCGTCGCCAAGCGAAGACCTGCTGCAATACCACCAAAACTGGTCACCATTTTTAGCGTTGAGGCAGGTGGGTATGCGGCTTGTGTGGTTCGGTTGAGCAGTGGTCGTTCAATATCTTCTAGCCATGATTTCCACTGTGCATTATTGAGCCCTGTAATGAATTTGTTGCTATCATAACCAGGCATGCTGAGCAGCGTTAATACTTCACCCGTATGTACATCCAGTACCACAACAGCACCCGTTCTTCCTTTGAGTGCCTCCGCAGCAACACCTTGCAGCTCCACATCGAGGCTTAATTGAATGTTTTCACCTGTTTTGGGGCGAACTGTTTTAATCAATGCCACACGCCGACCTCTGGCGTTCACTTCTTCATGTTTATAACCCAACTCCCCATGCAAGCGCTCTTCTAAAATGCGTTCCAACCCACTGCGCCCTACATATTCCATGCGCAAATAACCCTTGGCAATATCCACATCCCGCACCAATGACAAATAACCAATCATGTGAGCTGTTGTCAGCGCATAAGGGTAGCGTCGATGTGTGCCCGCAACGACATTAATACCTGAATAATGATGCAACCGTGCTGCGAGCGGGGCAACGGATAACCATGGCAACTGATCCATCAGCAAGACCGCTCTATCCGAACGTGATTTYTTAATRTGTGTTTTTAAACGYTCTATWCGTTTGTCTGACCAATTCATCAATTTTTGTACCGATRAAAGTGTGTGATTGATGTCTTCRACAAGTTCWGGGATAAGCGTGATTTTATAGGAAACCTCATTCACCGCTAAACCCAAACCGTTCCGATCTGTCATCATGCCGCGTGTGGGTATAATCGGTGACACATGAATACGGTTATCTTCAGATTGMACAAAATGTTGATTATACTGCACCCATTGCAACTGCACCATGCGTGCAAACAACACCAACACCAGACCAATGACARTAGCAATGAAAAGGTATACACGCCAATTGTAGCGCTGGCGAATTTCAAGCGGGTTCCACATAAGCCTTCTCACGTTTAACAGATAGATATGACCATAACCAAACCGTTAAAGTGATGGTAAGCAGCCATGATAACCACCCTAAGCCTGCAAATAAAAGAGGAATACACACCATCACCAAACCTACCCAACGTTGATGCTGCCCAGGCGCTAAACGAATATCAGCATACATGAGGAGCAATGCTGCCAACACAGCAAATGGGAACACAACCCACACAGACCAGAACAATAAATAGTCATGCAAGCCAATCAAAGGAAGCACCCAGTACCATGTGCTTCTCTGGCTTAAAAGTATCGCAAGTAGTATGGCCAAGCTCCAATCAGGCATGGCTAACAACCCTGAAAAACTCATGTTTATACACAAACCCAATAGCGCAACACAAACTAAAATATAATATCGCATACTACTCTTCACGCGGTGCGTTTAACTTCACCACAATGGCTAACCAAGCATCGCGCTGCCATGAGGCAACAGGGCTTGCCACGACCTCAGCAAACACGCCACCATCAATCGCAGTAACTTTCTCAACTTTCGCCACAGGTAAGCCCGCAGGGAAAACACCCCCTGCACCACTGGTTACCAATATATCACCAATCTGTGGCGCTTTGATGAGTGGTACAAAATCAACCCTTAAATGTTCACCATCACCACGCACCAGTGCGGCAAGGTCACTTTCAAACATAGTAACAGGCACGGTCACCGATGCATCCAAAATCGTTCGCACAACCGCATGTGAGTCACTGGTTTGCGCAACCAAACCAACCAGACCTTCTTGAGACACAATCACATCATCATTTTGGGCGTGTTGAATCTCAACCATCAGCCGTCTACTTTTAAGCTCAGGGCCACGGCTAATCACGCGCGCTACCCGCCATTCATAGCTTTGGATTTGCTGAATATTTAGAAAAGTACGAAGCTGTATGTTTTCTGCACGCAATGCTTGGACTTCCATTGCCAACGCTTGYTGTTTGGCATGAGATTCACGTAAAGTCGTGTAACTTGATTGTAAGTCGCCRCTATCCTCAAACCATAAAGAAAAACCCTGATACCAACGAACAGGTGCTTGAACTGCATGTAAAAGTGGCGCAATAGTTAATTGAAGTTGTTGACCAACAGGATATTTAAACGATAAAAGAATAATGATGAGAAATATAGAGACCCACCAAACATAGGCGTTTTTAAAGCGTGAACTGCGCCCTAAAATCATTCTTCAAAAAGAACGCCACGCATTTTATCCAGCTCTTCCAATACGCGCCCACTTCCAACCACAACACAATCCAGTGGATTATCTGCAATGGTCACAGGCAAACCTGTTTCATCACGTAGCAAAGTATCCAAGCCTCTTAATAACGCCCCGCCACCTGTAAGCACAATGCCTTTATCCACAATGTCTGCCGACAGTTCAGGTGGTGTTTGCTCCAAACAAACCTTAACACCTTCAACAATCGCATTCACAGGCTCAATCAATGCTTCTAAAATATCCGAGTCATCCAAGGAAAGGTTTTTAGGTACACCATTAATAAGATCACGACCCTTCACATCCATTTCCCGGCGGGTTTCTTGTGCGCATGCACTGCCCAAGTGCATCTTAATGCGTTCAGCTGTTGGTGCACCCACCAATAAACTATACTTACGGCGAAGATGGTTGATGATGGCTTCATCAAATTTATCGCCACCCACACGTACGGACTTGGAATATACAATGCCACCATAACTGATGACGGCGATTTCAGCCGTGCCACCACCAATGTCGACCACCATAGAGCCATTGGCTTCGGTTACAGGCAAACCAGCACCAATCGCTGCTGCCATCGGTTCTTCAATCAAAAATACCTGTCTAGCACCAGAATTTAAGGCGGAGTCTCTAATTGCACGACGCTCCACAGGTGTTGAGCCATAAGGCACACAAATCACDATVCGTGGDGATATACCCCAAGAGCGTTTATGCACCTTACGAATAAATTGTTTTAGCATTTCTTCAGTAATCACAAAATCTGCAATTACGCCGTCTTTGAGGGGGCGAATGGCACGAATTGAGTCAGGTGTGCGCCCCAGCATACGTTTGGCATCTTCACCCACAGCAAGCACTTTTCGGTTCTTCATGCCGCCACCTTCATACACAGCAACAACTGAAGCCTCATTAAGCACAATGCCTTCTCCGCGCACATAAATCAGTGTGTTGGCAGTGCCCAAGTCAATAGAAATATCCTTTGAAAACATCCCGAAAAACTTTTGTAACATCACTCACCTCTCACTTTCTATATGCAACACTATAACCATGAAAAACAAAAAAGGCAGCCTAAGCTGCCTCTTTATCATTCTTAATTGGTTTAAACTTCTTCTTTCGATTCCGCTTCCACCACAACTTCAGCTTCCGAAACATCTTCGACAACTGTTTCTGTTTCCGTGACCTCAGCTACAACTTCTTCTCCTTTCGGTTTCGGCGCATTGCGCACTGCCATACCTGTGCCTGCTGGAAGCAAGCGACCAAGAATAACATTCTCTTTCAAGCCACGCAGCCAATCCGTTTTACCAGCCAATGCCGCTTCGGTAATCACGCGCGTGGTTTCTTGGAAAGAAGCCGCAGAGATAAAGGATTCGGTATTCAACGATGCTTTGGTAATACCAAGCAACACCGGCTCAAAACGCGCTGGAGCTTTGCCTTCAGCTTCAAGTTTACGGTTTTGACGAACCACTTGTTTGCGCTCAACCTGTTCACCAGCAACATACGTTGAAGAACCTGCATCCATGATTTGTACACGACGAATCATTTGACGCACAATCACTTCAATATGTTTGTCATTGATTTTCACGCCTTGCAGACGGTAAACTTCTTGTACCTCGTCGGTCAAATACGTTGAAAGTGCTTCAATACCCAACACTTTGAGAATATCGTGTGGCGCAGGTGAACCTTCCATCAAACGCTCACCACGGCGAACACGGTCACCCTCTTGCACGTTGATATGCGAACCTTTAGGAATTTGATACTCAAACGCATCTTCACCATTATCAGGTTCAATATAAATGCGGCGTTTACCACGAATATCTTTACCGAACACAATCGTACCGTCAGCCGCAGCAATAAATGCCAAGTTTTTCGGCTTACGCGCTTCAAACAACTCAACAACACGTGGCAAACCACCTGTAATATCTTTTGTTTTCGATGTTTCGCGTGGAATACGCGCCAACACATCGCCCGCACGAACTTCTTCATCATTTTCACGGTTCATAATCGCACCTGGTGAMAAGAAATAACGTGCTGGAACATTGGTACGCGCAATAATGATTGGCTCATCATCCACAGCTTTTGGATCAACCAATTGCATTTGTGGGCGCAGTGCTGCAGAACCTGCATCAGAACCTTGAATCACAACACGGCTGGACATGCCTGTCACTTCATCCACTTCTTCACGAATGGTTTTACCTTCTACAATATCAACATAACGCACTTTACCATCAACTTCAGCAATCAATGGCATGGTGTATGGATCCCATTCAACCATGGTTTGACCAAGCTTCACTTTTTCGCCTGATTTCACCACTAAACGCGCACCATATGGGATACGATGACGTTCGACTTCTTTGCCACCGGTATCCATCACCAACAACTCTGTATGACGGTTAATTACAATTTCTGAACCTTGGGTATCGGTCACCACWATTTCATGCTCAAGTTGAGCAGTACCATTGAATTTCGATTCTACAGATGCCGCTTCAGTCGAACGCGATGCCGTACCACCGACATGGARAGTACGCATGGTAAGCTGTGTGCCTGGCTCGCCAATGGATTGCGCTGCAATCACACCAACAGCTTCGCCCATAGCAACAGGTGTACCATGTGCAAGGTCACGACCATAACATGTTGCACAAACACCTTCTTCAGCTTCGCATGTTAATACAGARCGAATACGCAAGGATTCAATCGTTGATTTCTCAATTTGTTCTACCAAGTCTTCATTAATCATGGTGCCTGCTGGTGCAATTTCTGCACCTGAAACAGGGTCAACCGCAGCTTCAAGCAATACGCGCCCAAGCGCACGCTCAGACATCGCTTCAATCACTTCACCACCATCAACCAAATCAGAAATGGTAATACCTGTTTGGGTTCCGCAATCTTGTTCACGTACCACAGAATCTTGCGCCACATCAACAAGACGACGCGTCAAGTAACCCGAGTTTGCAGTTTTAAGTGCAGTATCGGCAAGACCTTTACGCGCACCATGTGTGGAGATRAAGTATTGCAATACTGTCAAACCTTCACGGAAGTTGGCTGTAATCGGTGTTTCAATAATCGAACCGTCAGGTTTTGCCATCAAACCACGCATACCAGCAAGCTGACGAATCTGCTGAGCCGAGCCACGTGCGCCCGAATCTGCCATCATATAAACCGAGTTGAATGTGGTCATTTCTTCAGATTTTTTACCATCGGATGAACGAACCACTTCTGTTTTCAAGTTATCCATCATAGAACGCGCCACTTTTTCCGTGGTGTTTGTCCATAAATCAATCACTTTATTGTAACGCTCACCTGATGTAATCAAACCATCACGGTATTGTTGCTGAACGTCTTGTACTTCTTTTTCAGTGGCTTTAACCATAGGTACTTTGTTATCAGGAATAATCACATCGCCAAGGCAGAATGATGCGCCAGAACGCGTTGCATACGTATAGCCCAAATGTTTCAAGCGGTCAGCAAGCAACACCGTCGCTTTATTGCCAGCAGCAACAAAACATTGCTCAATCAATTTGCCCACTTCTTTTTTGCCCAATACACAGTTGATGCTTGAGAACGGAAGCTCTTCTGGCAACACTGTTGATACAATCGAACGACCCACAGTCGTTGACTCTATATTACCACGAATACGGCATTTGATACGCGAGTGAATGCGGACAGTGCCTTCATCATATGCGCGCATCACTTCATCTGGTGATGAGAAAGTCATGCCTTCACCTGGCTCAAATGGGCGCTCACGTGTAAGATAATATAAGCCAAGAATCATATCMTGAGWCGGTACAATCACAGGTTTACCCGWGGCTGGTGACAACACATTGTTCGATGCCATCATCAATGAACGCGCTTCCATTTGCGCTTCCGTYGAAAGCGGAACGTGCACTGCCATTTGGTCACCATCAAAATCGGCGTTGAATGCAGTGCAAACGAGCGGATGCAATTGAATCGCTTTACCTTCAATCAAAATAGGTTCAAAGGCTTGAATACCCAATCTGTGCAATGTTGGTGCACGGTTGAGCAAAACAGGATGTTCATGAATCACTTCTGCCAAAATATCCCAAACTTCTGGAATACCTTGTTCTACAAGTTTGCGCGCTTGTTTAATCGTTGATGCCAACTCACGCACTTCA
>NVSF01000029.1 GCA_002401135.1 Zetaproteobacteria bacterium | reverse complement strand
TGGCTGAGCAGCGCCCAGATGATGAAAAGCTTTCTACGTATGAGTGTGGCTTTGAAGCATTTGAAGATGCGCGTATGCACTTCGATGTCCGCTTTTACTTGGTCGCGATATTATTTGTTATTTTTGATTTGGAAACTGTATTTCTCTTCCCGTGGGCCGTTGTGCTTGACCAAATTGGTATGTTTGGATTTATTGAGATGATGTTGTTTTTGCTCATCTTGTTGGTGGGGTATGTTTACGCCTGGAATAAAGGGGCTTTGCAATGGGAATAGAAGGACTGCTTGATAAAGGGTTTATTACCACCACAGCAGATAAACTTATCAATGGCGCACGCGCAGGTTCGCTAATGCCCATGACGTTTGGTTTGGCATGTTGCGCTGTTGAAATGATGCACGCTGGTGCATCGCGTTATGATTTGGATAGGTTTGGCATTGTGTTCCGCCCTAGCCCGCGCCAGTCAGATGTGATGGTAGTTGCTGGAACATTATGCAACAAAATGGCACCAGCATTGCGCAAGGTGTATGATCAAATGGCAGAGCCGCGTTGGGTGATTTCAATGGGATCGTGCGCCAATGGTGGTGGTTATTATCATTACTCGTATGCCATCACRCGTGGYTGCGACCGCATYGTGCCTGTGGATATTTATGTGCCRGGYTGYCCGCCAACGGCKGAAGCTTTGCTGTATGGTTTTATTCAACTGCAAGAAAAAATTAAACGTACAAATACGATTGCGCGGTAATTGATATGACAGTAAAGTTGACGCAAAAAAGAGATGCTGAAATGGCAGAGCTTTCCCAGCTGCAAACGCAGTTTGGCGATGCTGTTTTAGAAGTTTCTCAAGGTTTGGACTTCCCATTGGTGGTGGTTGATCCTGAAAGTATTGTTGAAGTGTGTCATGCGCTGAAATCCCAATTTGGATTTGCACAAATGATGGACTTGTGTGGCGTGGACATGTCGGAATTCCCTGATTATCCTAAAGATGCACCGCAATTTGAAGTGGTTTATCATTTGTTATCTGTTCAACATAATAAACGGCTGCGCTTGAAGGTTAGGGTTCATGAGCGTCAGATGGTTGATTCGGTCACAGAAGTTTGGGCAACTGCCAACTGGTATGAGCGTGAAGCTTTTGATATGTATGGCATTATYTTTRATSAWCAYCCKGATTTNNGCSKWNATTNYTSACYGATTAYGGMTTTGARGGTYWTCCATTGCGCAAGGATTTCCCGCTTGTGGGTCATGCTGAGATGTTTTTTGATGAAAAGCAGTGGCGCTGTGTATATAAACCAAACAAACTGGAAAACCGTGTTTTGATTCAGAAAACATGGCCGGGGGCTGACCGTGGCTGAGATTAAGAATTATACGCTAAATTTTGGRCCTCAACATCCATCCGCGCATGGTGTATTGCGTTTGGTTTTGGAATTGGATGGTGAAGTTGTTGAGCGTGCTGACCCGCATATTGGTTTATTGCATCGGGGCACTGAAAAGCTTTTTGAATACAGAACGTATAACCAAAACATTCCTTATTTTGATCGTTTTGACTATGTGTCCATGATGGCGAATGAACATGCTTATGCTTTGGCAGTTGAAAAACTACTTGGTATTGAAGCGCCTGAGCGGGCGAAATATATTCGTGTGATGTATGCCGAATTAACGCGTATTTTAAATCATACGATGTGGTTAGGTGCAGCAGCCTTGGATATTGGTGCGATGACGATGTTCCTGTTCTGCTTCCGTGAACGCGAAGATATTTTTGATTTTTATGAAGAAGTCTCAGGTGCGCGTATGCATGCTGCATACTTCCGCCCAGGCGGCGTAGCGCGTGATTTACCTGAAGGTTTGTTGGATAAAATCCAAACCTTCACTGATGGTTTCATCAGTTATGTGGACGAATATGAAACACTATTGACTGAAAACCGTATTTGGAAACAGCGCACTGTWGWTMNTTKRWRTWGTTNNGATAAAGAAGCTGCTTTAGACTGGGGCTTTACAGGTCCAATGATTCGCAGCTCAGGTGTGGCTTGGGATTTACGCAAAACACAGCCTTATGAAGTGTATGACAAATTGGACTTTGATATYCCAGTTTGTGATTCAGGTGATAGCTACGATAGATAYTTRGTGCGTGTAGAAGAGATGCGTCAGTCCAATCATATTATTCAGCAATGTATTGCTTGGTTGCAGAAAAATGAAGGTCCTGTGAAAGTTGATGATTACAAGCTGAYCAACCCGCCGCGTGCTACCATTAAAGATGATATGGAATCCTTGATTCATCACTTTAAATTTTTTGCTGAAGGTTATCACGTGCCTAAGGGTGAGGTGTATGCAGCCGTCGAACACCCCAAAGGTGAGTTTGGTGTTTATATTGTATCCGATGGTTCGAATATGCCATATAGGATGAAGGTTCGAGCCCCAGGCTTTGCTCATTTGCAAGCCATGGATTACATGGCGCGAGGTCATATGTTGGCGGATGTGGTAACGATTTTAGGCACACAAGATATTGTGTTTGGTGAGGTGGATCGATGAGTTCTTCAAATCAACCACGCTTTAGTGAAGCGCGTTTGACCGAAATTGATGCGTTGATAAAACGGTATCCATCGGCAAAATCTGTATTGATGCCTGTGTTGTATATGGCGCAAGAAGAWTTTGGTTATCTAAGCATGGAAACACAAGAGATGATTGCGGATGTTTTGGGTCTTAAAATCATGGAAGTGCGAGAAGTAGTCACATTCTACACCATGTTTAAAGAGCAGCCACATGGTAAATATTTGCTTGAAGTTTGTACCAATGCAAGCTGCATGCTTAATGGTGCAGATGCGTTGTATGCGCATATGAAAGACACTTTGGGCATTAATCCTGGTGAAATCACCGAAGATGGATTGTTTTCGATTGCCGAAGTGGAGTGCGCGGGTGCATGTGCAGGCGCACCTGTGGTGCAAGTGAATAATATGTATCATGAAAAGGCAACGGCTGAATCTATGGATGATTTAATTACCAAAGTACGGGCTGGGGAGACGATTTAAATGATTTCTTCTGACCCTACAAAAGTAACGCGGATTTGTTTTGATAACATTGAAGTTGAGAATATGCACAAGCTTGAAGTGGCTAAAAAACATGGTGCATATGCCTTTTTGCCGAATGTTCTTAAAGACTTTGATACAGACAAAATTATTGATGAAGTGAAAACCTCTGGTTTGCGCGGACGTGGTGGCGCAGGTTTCCCAACTGGTTTGAAGTGGTCATTTGTACCACGTAACACAGGCAAGCCAACTTATCTTTTATGTAATGCGGATGAAGGCGAACCAGGCACGTTCAAAGACCGTGACATTATGCGTTTTGACCCACATTTATTGATTGAAGGCATGATTATGTCTGGTTTTGCGCTCGGTGTAAAAGATGCTTATATCTATATTCGTGGCGAATTTTTGCATGAGTATAATGTGATGTGTGCTGCCATTGATGAAGCATATGCGGCGAACCTGCTCGGTGAAAACATTTTGGGCTCTGGTTATTCGATGAACTTGGTTATGCATCGCGGCGCAGGTGCTTATATTTGTGGTGAAGAAACGGCATTGATTGAATCATTGGAAGGCAAGTCAGGYCGCCCACGTTTCAAGCCACCATTTCCAGCAGTGGAAGGTTTTTATGGTTGTCCAACTGTGGTGAACAATGTTGAAACATTGGCGACTGTACCTGCAATTTTAGAGTATGGTGGTGCATGGCACGCGGCGATTGGTAAACCGAACAACACAGGCTGTAAAATATTTTCGGTGTCAGGACATGTGAATAAACCAGGCAACTATGAAGTTCCGATGGGTACAACGCTGCGTGATTTGATTGAAAACTATTGTGGTGGATTGCAACACGGCGATGTGCCGAAAGTTGTGATTCCTGGTGGTTCATCAACACCTTGGCTTTTGGGTGAACATTATGATGTGCCTTTAACTTACGACGATATTATGAAAGCAGGTTCATTCTTGGGTTCGGGTGCGATTATTGTCATGGATGAAACTGCTGATTTGGTGGCAGTGACGCGCCGTTTGGCTCATTTTTATGCACATGAATCATGTGGTCAATGCACGCCTTGCCGTGAAGGTACAGGTTGGGTTGAGCGCGTAATGAATCGTTTGGATGCAGGGCAAGGCACGGAAGAAGATGTGAAAGTATTGTTTGATGCTTCAACGCATATGGCAGGGCGCACGATTTGTGCTTTGGCAGAAGGTGCGGCTGCGCCAACGTTATCACTGCTGAAATTTTTCCCTGAAGATGTTCAGGCTAAGCTTGTGGAGAAATCATCATGACAGAATTGTTCATTAATGACAAAGAGGTCACTGTTCCAGCAGGCACAAGCATTTTAGAAGCTTGCCGTTCGCATGGTGTTGAAGTTCCATATTTTTGTTATCACCCAGAATTGTCKGTKGCKGCMAACTGTCGCATGTGTTTGGTGGAAGTSGAAGGCTGGCCAAAACCTGCCGCATCATGCTGCACACCTGTTGCTGAAGGCATGAAAGTTGTCACGGAAACTGAAGGTCTTGAAAAAGATCGCGCCATGATGATGGAATATTTGTTGATTAATCATCCTTTGGATTGTCCTGTTTGCGACCAAGGTGGTGCTTGCAAACTGCAAGATTACGCAGTTGACCATGGCATGGGTAAAGGGCGTTATATTGAAGCAAAACGTATCCCTGCGGATAAAGATTTAGGACCATTTGTAAACACCTGCATGACGCGTTGCATTCATTGCACACGTTGCGTTCGTTTTGCTGATGAAGTGGCAGGTACTGGGGATATGGGCGTACTTAATCGCGGCGATCATATGTTGATTGAAGGCGTTGTTGAAGATGCTCTAGCATCCGAATTATCAGGAAATTTGAGCGATATTTGCCCTGTGGGCGCATTGTTGGATAAACCTTCGCACGATGTTTCGCGCCCTTGGGAAATGACACGGCATAAAAGTACCTGCACGCAATGTCCGCAAGGCTGCGATATTGAAATTGAATCACGTGATGATGAAGTGATGCGTATTCGCCCAGCCCAAGATGGTGTTGAGCCTTGGATTTGTGACCGTGGACGTTTTGTTTATGATGCTTTCCGCTCGGATAAYCGTTTGTTGAAMCCCAYGGTTCGCCAAGGTGCAACGTTAGCAGAAGTAWCATGGGATGAGGCGATTGCAAAATCTGTTGAACTCTTAAAAGGTAAACGTGTAGGCATTGTATTTTCTCCCGATTGGAGCTTGGAAGGTTTGACTGCGATTCGTTTGCTGCATGACGTGGCATTTGAAGATTGCAAAGTTGCCTTTGAATTACACAGAAGAGACACGCGACCTTTTGCTTTTGAAGAAGGTTTGTCGATGTCGACCAAAGCTATTGAAAAAGCTGACCAAGTTGTTGTTTTAGGCTCTGATTTACGTCAGCGCCTACCTATTTTGATGCAGCGTTTGCGTAAGCGTATCAATGCAGGGAAACCCGTTACACGTATTGGCTCCATGTTTTATCGCACCAACACCACCATGGCTGCAGACGCGCTTGTTCGCCCGCGTGATTGGGCGGCGGTGATTGCCAGTGCMATGGTTCAAYTSACAGARTTGGGTAAATTGGCTGCGGGTATGGACGCATGGCTTGAAAAAGTTGAAGCACGCCATGATGCAGGGAAACTATTGGCTGATGCTTTGATTTCAGATTCATGTGCGTTGCTTGTGGGTGAGGAAATTCGTTCGCATGAAGATGCGGCAGCTTTGATTCATGGTTTGGACTTGCTGATGCGTGCAGCAGGGCATGCCGAAGAAGGAAAAGATGGGCGTAATTTRTTGCCAGAAGGMATGAATGCGCAACTTCTTTCATCAATGTTCGGTGACTTACGGACTTCAGCAGGCGATTTGTTTGAAGCTGCAAGCAAGGGTGAAATCGACACTTTATTATTGGTGGGTAGTGACCCCGTTGGTGATGGTTTGTTTTCACAACAAGCCAAAAAAGCATTGAAAAAAGCTAATCTGCTACAAGTTGCCTCTATTTCTGGTGACATGGGGCAGTATGCTGATGTGCAGCTTCCTGCTTCTGCCTATTCTGAAGTAGAAGGTACATTCGTGAATATGGAAGGTCGTGTTCGTATTGCTGACAATCCACTGCGCTCATTGGGCGAAGAGCGTCCGATGTGGAAAGTGATGATGCGTTTGGTGCAAGCTATGGGACATGATGTTCCAGCCGTAAGTTTAGAAGAAATTCGTAGTAAAATCTTAGAGCTTTCACCAGCTTTGGCGGAGCTTGCGGATGCGTGGTCGGGTCAAGATGTAAAGGCAATGTTCATACCTTCTGCACGCAATCGCAAGGTAACACCATTACCAGCTTCGATGCCGATGAAAGGCTTGGACATCGTTAGCCGTTATTCGATGTACCGTGAAGGTGCTTGGGCTAGGGTGTCTAATTTGTTAAGTGAAGCGGGTCGGATTCATGCGATGGATGATGTGATTGTCCATCCTGACACATTGGCAACGTTAAGTTTAGAACAAGGTAAGCTGCTTATTGTGTCGGATGCAGAAGAAGCCGAATATGAAGTTGGCTTGCGAACAGATGTATCAGCAGGTGTTATTTTTGTCTCAAAACGTGGAGTTGCGGGCGACTTGTCCAACCATACCAGCGCTGAGCTCAAGGGAGGGCAATAATGGATTTCATTTATAATTTCATCGTTGGCTTAATCGGCGTTGCGCTCTTTGAAGGGATAGTTCAAGTTCTCATTTGGACACTAGAAATTGTGGCCATCGTAGTGCCTGTTGCGCTTGCAGTAGCATACACAACCTATGCAGAACGTAGGGTGATTGGTTGGATACAAGTTAGACAAGGCTGTAACCGCGTTGGGCCATATGGTTTGTTGCAGCCGCTTGCTGATGGGCTGAAGTTGTTTATGAAAGAAACCATTATACCTGCTCGGGCAAATAAGTTTTTATTTGTTGCTGCACCTGTGATGGCTTTAACCCCAGCGTTGCTTGCTTTTGCAGTGGTTCCCTTTGGTGAAACATCATTGTTTGGCTTTTGGGATGAGCCGCATGTGATGGCCATTGCAGACTTGAATGTTGGTATTTTGTATATTATGGCGATTTCAAGTTTGGCGATTTACGGTATTTTGATGGCAGGTTGGGCATCCAACTCTAAATACGCATTGATTGGTGCGATTCGTGCTACTTCACAAATGATTTCTTATGAAATTGCTATGGGTTTTTCTATTGTTTGCGTGCTTATTCTTGCGGGAAGCTTGGGTTTGAGCGATATTGTTCGTGCGCAAGCAGGCGGCATTCTACATTGGTACTTTATTCCACTGTTTCCCATGTTTATTGTATACTTTATTTCAGGTGCAGCAGAAACCAATCGCTCACCATTTGATTTACCCGAGGGCGAAGCTGAGCTGGTAGCAGGTTTCTTTGTTGAGTATTCAGGCATGTGGTTCGCTATTTTTGCTTTGGCTGAATATGCTGCCATGATTTTGATTGCATTGATGACTTCAATCCTATTCTTGGGAGGCTGGCATCCGCCGTTTGAGTTCTTAAGCTTTATTCCAGGAACAGTTTGGTTACTGCTCAAAACTTCGATGCTTATCTTTGTCTTTATTTGGTTCCGTGCAACATTCCCACGTTACCGTTACGATCAGGTTATGCGTTTGGGTTGGAAAGTATTTTTACCATGGACACTAGCTTGGATTGCAGTGATTGGGCTCGCTACTTACGCAGAGCAAATCCATGAAAATCTAAGCTTTATCAGTGATGTGATTGGCTTTTACCAGCCGTGGAGATAAGACATGAATTTGATTAAACGTCATTTAAAAACATGGCTCTTGTGGGAGCTTGTGATGGGTCTTGCCTTAACGGGGCGTTACTTGTTTAAAAAGAAGATTACGGTGCAATACCCTGAAGAGCGCACGCCATTATCACCGCGTTTTCGTGGTCTTCATGCTTTGCGCCGCTATGATAATGGTGAAGAGCGTTGCATTGCCTGTAAACTTTGTGAAGTAACATGCCCAGCGCTAGCGATTACGATTGAATCCGAAGAGCGTGCGGATGGTTCTCGCCGCACGACGCGTTATGACATTGATATGACCAAGTGTATTTTTTGTGGTTTCTGTCAGGAGGCATGTCCTGTGGATGCGATTGTAGAAACGCAAGAGTTTGAATATGCCTCAGAAACACGCGAAGCATTGTATTATAATAAAGATATGTTGCTAGAAGTTGGGAAACGTTATGAGCCGCAAATTGCGCGTAACCTTGCTGCTGATGCACGTTACCAATAAGGGTTCGGAGGAAAAATGATAGAAGCTGGATTCTTTTACTTATTTAGTGGAATGGCAATTCTTTCTGCTTTAGGCGTTATTATATCAGGCAACACCATGTACTCGGTGATGTGGTTGATATTGTGTTTCTTCAACGCATCAGGTTTGTTTTTTTTACTGGGTGCTGAGTTTTTGGGTATTATTTTAATACTTATCTATGTAGGTGCTGTGATGGTGCTGTTCATGTTTGTAATTATGATGCTTGAGGTCAATAAAACTGCAAAACGTGAGGGCTGGCTCCAGTATTTCCCCGTCGGCGGTATGATTGCTTTGATTCTGTTTATTGAATTGGTTGCCGCTGCGACCAGTGGTATTTTCACTTCGGATAAAATGATGATGATGTCGCATGTTGGTGCGGAAGTGAATAACACCGTAGAAATTGGCAAAGTTTTGTATACAGAACACTTGTTAGGCTTTGAAATTGCAGCCATTATCCTTTTGGTCGCTTTGGTCGGTTCGATTGTGTTGACTATTCGTGAGCGGAAAGATGCTAAATATCAAAATATTTCTCAGCAAGTGAAAGTCCGTAAGGAAGATCGCTTGCGCAAGGTGAGTATGTAATGATTCCTTTATCTGATTTTTTGGTGGTGGGTGCTGCTTTATTTAGCATCGGTATTGTGGGTTTATTTTTGAATCGAAAGAATGTGATTACGATTTTGATGTGTATTGAACTCATGCTTTTGGCAGTGAATATTAATTTCGCAGCCTTTTCGCACTATTTAGGTGACATACATGGTCAAATCATGGTCTTTTTCGTATTGACGGTGGCAGCCTCAGAAATTGCTGTGGGTCTTGCAATCTTGGTTGCATATTATCGTCAGCGCCACTCAATTGCGGTTGAAGACATCAACACACTACAAGGTTAGGGGAGAGTTACTGTGACAGATGCGACAACATTGACGTTGAGTACAACGCAATTATTAGCCATACCAATGCTTCCTCTTGTTGGAGCATTGATTGCAGGTCTTTTTGGCTGGTTGATTGGCGATAAATTAAGCCATTGGATTACATCGGGTTGTGTGATTCTTTCTGCATTATTATCTATTGATATATTCATGCAGGTTTTGGATGGTGCAGAGTTCTACGGTAATTTCTGGACTTGGATTGCTTCAGGGAGTCTAGTCGTCAACATTGGTATGATGATAGATCCATTGACCACTATTATGATGGTCACAGTGACAGTGGTGTCGGCTTGCGTACACATTTACACCATTGGTTATATGCATGGCGACCCTGGTTACGCGCGTTTCTTCTCTTATATTTCAGCATTTACATTCTCTATGCTTGTGTTGGTGATGGGTAACAGCTTCTTCACCTTGTTCTTTGGCTGGGAAGCCGTGGGTTTATTCTCATACCTATTGATTGGTTTCTGGTTTCAAAGAGACACTGCAAACGTGGCGGCAATGAAAGCATTTATTGTCAACCGCGTGGGTGATTTTGGTTTCGCAGTGGGTATTTTGGCTGTTTGGTACTATTTCGGTACGGTTGACTACCGAGAAGTGTTTGCAGCAGTTCCAGMTCTGGTTGAATCGGCTTCAAGTATGTACTTTCTCGGTTGGCAAATCGATACCATCACCTTTATTTGTTTGGCATTGTTTGTGGGTGCTATGGGTAAATCAGGTCAAGTACCTTTGCATATTTGGCTGCCTGACTCTATGGAAGGCCCAACACCGATTTCAGCTTTGATTCATGCGGCAACCATGGTGACAGCAGGCGTGTTTATGGTGGCTCGTTTATCGCCCATGTTTGAATTTTCAGAAGTTGCCTTAACGGTTGTGATTATCGTCGGTGCAGTGACTGCGTTCATGTGTGCTACGATTGGTTTGGTGCAAAATGATATTAAGCGGGTCATTGCCTATTCAACATGTTCCCAGCTTGGTTATATGTTTGTAGCGTGYGGCATTTCGGCATATTCGGCAGGTATTTTCCACCTGATGACCCATGCATACTTTAAGGCTTTGTTGTTCTTGGCGGCAGGTTCAGTGATTCACGCAGTGCTGAGTAATCAAGATATTCGCAAAATGGGTCAGTTGCGTAAATATATGCCAATCACGTATATCACTWKGYTMKTKSYTGSYWKRRCKCWGGCGGGTATTCCACCATTTGGCGGTTTCTATTCCAAAGATTTGATTATCGAAGCAGCATATGCGCGTGAAATGGGCTGGGTGGGCGACCTTGCCTATTATGCTCTGATGTCGGGCGTTGTGATGACTGCATTCTACACGTTCCGCATGTTCTTCTTAACATTCCACAACAGTGACCGTGTTCCTGCGGAAACCAAAGCGCATCTGCATGAGTCGCCTAAGGTTATTACTGTACCATTGATGATTTTAGCAGTAGGCGCAGTGGGGGCAGGCATGTGGGGCTATTATGTGCTTGATGTTGCCAATGGAGAAGTTGTTGCAGGTTACTTCAGAGACTCATTGTTTGTCATGGACTCACACAACTCATTGATGGCTCTTGAACTTCTCGAACAAGACCATACACAGTCGCATTTCTGGCTTGAATATGGGGCGCTTATCCTTGCATTGTTAGGCATTTCACTTGCATTCTTGATGTATTTCAAAGAAAGCAAAATGCCTGCAAAAATTGCGGCGATGTTCCCAGGTGTGTATACATTCTTACTTAATAAATGGTACTGGGATGAGTTTTATGATGCGACWGTCGTTAAGCCGACACGTGCGCTGGGTAATTTCTTCTGGCAAAAAGGTGACTTGGGCATGATTGATAAAGGTATCCTTCACGGTGGTATTGTTGGCACTGTGAAAAATGGCGCATCGTTGCTGCGTAATATTCAAAGCGGTATGGTATATCATTATGCCTACGCCATGGTTATCGGTGTGTTTGGTTTACTAACATACTTGATGCTAAACGCGTAARGGGAGCAGTTTAAACATGGATTTGTATAACGTACTCGACTTTCCTATCCTTTCATTGGCGATATTTCTGCCAACGTTTGGCGCACTGGTTATTTGGCTGTTTATTAAAAATGAAGATGCTGTTCGCTGGGCAGCGCTTACAACATCAGTCGCAACCTTTTTGGTAACGCTGCCACTATTTTTCACGTTTGATAGAACCACGTCACATATGCAGTTTGAAGAATTTCACGAATGGATTCCTGCATTTAACATCAATTATCAGCTTGGTGTGGATGGTATTTCCATGCCATTTATCCTGCTCACCAGCTTGCTGATTATTATTTGTATCGTTTCGGCTTGGAAATGTATTCAAACGCGGATTAAGGAATATATGATTTCATTCCTTATCCTTGAGACCACATTGATTGGCGTGTTCTCATCTATGGATGCAATTTTATTCTACTTCTTCTGGGAAGCATTGTTGATTCCAATGTATTTGATGATTGGTGTTTGGGGTGGTAAAAACCGYGTTTATGCCACCTTAAAATTCTTYTTGTATACACTCGCTGGCTCGGTGTTGATGTTGATTGCCTTGCTTGCCATGTATTTTGAAGCAGGTGAAACATTCAGTATGTTGGCATTCATGGATTATCCCTTTGATTTCCAATGGCAGTTCTGGATTTTCTTAGCCTTCTTTATTGCGTTTGCGGTGAAAGTTCCGATGTGGCCAGTGCATACTTGGTTGCCTGATGCGCATACCGAAGCACCAACGGCAGGTTCRGTGATTCTAGCGGGTGTGTTGTTGAAAATGGGCGCGTATGGTTATTTGCGTTTCTCTCTTCCCATGGTGCCTGATGCCTCACAATATTTTGCACCGATGATGATTGGTTTGAGCCTTGTAGCGATTGTTTATATCTCGCTGGTTGCTTTGATGCAACGTGATATGAAACGYTTGATTGCATACTCTTCGATTGCYCACATGGGTTTTGTKACYTTGGGTAYATTTGTCTTYACTGTGCAAGGTTTGGAAGGTGCGGTCATYAACATGATTTCACATGGTTTTGTCGCCGCCGCACTCTTCTTGTGTGTGGGTGTGATGTATGATCGACTGCATACGCGAGAGATTGCCGATTATGGTGGTGTGGTGAATGTGATGCCAGTGTTTGCTGCTATTATGTTGTTTTTCGTTATGGCGAATGTTGCGCTTCCGGGCACATCTGCGTTTATTGGAGAAATCATGGTGTTGCTTGGCACATTCGCAGCAGACGTGAACACATTACCAATCTCTGCCAAATGGATTGCCATCGCCGCGACGCTTAGTGTCGTGCTGTCAGCCTGTTATATGTTGTGGATGTATAAACGCGTGGTGATGGGTGATTTGATTAAAGATACCGTGCGCTCTATGGGCGATGTGTCCAAGCGTGAGTTTATGATGTTTGTCCCGCTTATCTTGTTAACATTGTGGGTAGGTTTTTACCCTATGCCTGTGTTGGACATCCTACACGCAACGATTGAAAACTTGGTTGAGCAATCAACAACAAGCAAACTTGATGCTGCTGCAGCATTATTACTAGAACATGCGCCAGCGGCACACGCTGGCACGCATTGAGGTTAAACGAACATGGCTGAAATAGAGTTTCCCTTTCCGTTTCCTGAGCATTTAGATTTGATTATGCCAGAAATGATTCTGGCAAGCATGGGGTTGGTTGTTTTGATGATGAGTGTGTTCATCTCCAAAGGTCGCCAACAAATCGTTGCCTGGACTTCGATTGCAACCATTGCTGTGGTTGCATTTTCTCTTGTAAGTGTATCAGGTCAAGAAGCGAGCATGACCTTTTATGGTTATTTTGAGTTGGATGCTTTTGCTACCTATGCCAAGTTACTCATGCTTTTGGCAACGGGCTTGGCAATGTTCTTATCCATTAATTATATCAAAGATTTAGAAAATGTTGGTGAGTATTACACGCTGATGTTGTTCTCATTGTTGGGTATGATGTTGATGGTATCGGCGACCAACTTTGTGATTATGTATCTTGGTCTTGAGCTGATGGCATTGTGTATTTATGTGCTTGTGGCGTACCAACGTGACGTGATTCGTTCCACAGAAGCTGCGCTGAAATATTTCATCCTCGGGGCATTATCTTCATGTATGCTACTTTATGGTATTTCCTTTTTATATGGCAGCACGAGCAGCTTTATGTATGTTGAGATGGGTGAAATCATTGCCGCCAGTGGTGATGATGCTCGCCTTGCAGTGCTAACAGGTATGTTGTTTGTGTTGGCAGGTTTGGCATTTAAAGTGTCAGTTGCGCCATTCCATATGTGGACACCTGATGCTTATGAAGGTGCGCCAACACCTGTCACAGCATTTATGTCTGTTGTGCCAAAGGTTGCAGGTTTGATTGTGTTTATCCGCATCTTGGTTGATGTGCTGCCTGGGTTGCAAGAAGAATACACTACGCTGCTGATATTCTTAGCCGTATTRTCTATGGCAGTGGGCAATATCGCTGCCATTGCACAACGTAATATTAAACGCATGTTAGCCTATTCAACCATTGGTCATATTGGTTTTATTTTATTGGGTATGATTGCAGGTACAAGCGCAGGCTATTCAGGTATTTTGGTTTATATGACGATTTACTTGTTTATGACCATGGGTGTGTTTGGTATTATTATCATGATGCGCCGCGATAATATTCAAGGTGAATTGTTGGATGACTTCGCAGGTCTTGCCAAGGTTCGCCCTGGCTACGCACTGGCAATGGGTCTACTCATGTTCTCCATGGCAGGCATCCCATTCTTGGGCGGCTTCTGGGCAAAATATGTGGTGTTTATCGCAGTCATTGAGCAAGGGCATATTATATTGGCAACATTGGGTGTGTTATTCTCAGCCATTGGTGCGTTTTATTATATTCGTATCATCAAATACATGTATTTTGATGAAGAGCGTGTTGCTTTTAACTTCGGCAAAGGGTTGCCCCTTCAATTCACGGTGGTTGCATCTACACTGATTATTGTAGCTGTGGGTATTTACCCTGGCCCCATCATGGATATTTGCCGTGCTGCGGTGGTTGGTTTGATTTAATACTTATTGTTTCGTTTGTTATACTAAGCCCAGTGGACAGTTGATGTTGGCTGGGTTTTTTGTTGGGAGAAAGGATGAAGTTAAACATCGTATTGTTATTGGGTTATTGTGGATTGATTTTTTTACTTTCGCATCAACCTTCGTTACCCGCTCCGATGCTATTCTTGCACCAAGACAAACTTATTCATGCCACGGCTTATGCCGTGATGGCTTTCTTGGCCTGGCGTGTTTTTTTAAACACGAATCAGCCAAGGTTTATGGTGGCACTTATATCTATCATCTTTTGTAGCTTATACGGCGTTTTGGATGAGCTTCACCAATCCTTTATTGATGGGCGTGATGCAGATGTATGGGACTGGCTTGCCGATACTCTAGGTGCAACCATCATGGTTTATTTACTGCACCGCTTCAAATACCGTATCCCTGCCAAATGAAGCGAGTTTGATTCTTCAAGATATAGGCATGGGATGAACACCAATAGCAGCGCTATGGTGGAGAACCATAACGACTAGCTTGGAGAATGAGGCAAGCGACAACAGGAGAGACTATGATTGCAGGTGTGGATGAAGTTGGYMGMGGYCCATTGGCTGGCCCTGTGGTCACTGCGGCTGTGATTTTAGCCGATGACGACCCCATGATGGGTCAATACAGAGATTCCAAAAAAGTATCCGAGAAAAAGCGCATCAAGATTTATCATCATATTCGCCAACATGCAGTGAGCTTTGCCGTTGCGGATGCGAGTTTGGAAGAGATTGAACAGTTAAACATTTTACACGCCACCATGGCTGCCATGACCAAAGCGGTGTTAAAGCTTGATGTTGCGCCAACATCTGTGGTGGTCGATGGCAATCGCGTACCCCAAGGTATGCCAGTGCCAACCACAGCCGTGATTGGTGGTGATGATAGTGTGCAACAGATTGCTGCGGCATCCATTCTTGCCAAAGTGGTGCGAGATCGCTTGATGCGTTACTTGGATTATCAATATCCTGCCTATCATTTTGCCCAACACAAAGGCTATGGCACCAAGGCACACCTCGATGCCCTGCGTGAATTTGGCCCTTGTCCCGTTCACCGCATGGGTTTTTCACCCGTTGCCAAAGCAGCTCAACAAAGGAAAAACACCCATGTTTGATGAAAAAAACGTCCACCCCTCTGTTCGCCACCGTGCTATTCAGGTACTGGTCGATATTTTTGAATA
>NVSF01000028.1 GCA_002401135.1 Zetaproteobacteria bacterium | reverse complement strand
AGATTCTTAACATCACTCTGACCAAACGTGGTAAAGCGGGTGGCGATGATATTCCCATGGCAGGTGTGCCGTGGCATCAGGCAGAAGGTTACCTTGCCAAGCTGGTTGCAGCAGGGTGTCGGGTGGCGATTTGCGACCAAATGGAAGCCGCAGATGCCAGTAGTAAAGGCCCTGTGAAGCGAGAAGTGGTACGCATTGTAACACCGGGCACGATTACAGAATCGTCTTTATTGGAACACGATACAGCAGCACCCCTTGCCGCACTCTTCTTGCAAACAAACAGTTGGGCAGTGGCTTCAGTTGATATTGCTTCAGGGCAGTGGAAACTTACACAGGGCAGCTTAAATACAGGGCAAGTGTTGCAGGAATATTTGAGTGTTCTTAATCCTGCGGAACTGTTGGTGCAACGTGATGTGGATACTTCATATATCCCTGAGACACTTAAAACTTGGGAAGTTGGGGATTGGAGCTTTTCACTTGAAGTATGCAAAGAAAAATTAGCCCAATTCTTCGGGCTTGGTGATTGGTCTTCGCTTAATTTAGAGGCACATGAGTCGCTTGCTAAAGCCGTGGCTGCGGTGTTGGTATATGTTGAGCAAACACAGAAATCCAGTGTGGCACACTTGAGTTTACCCGTGTATCACGACGAGCAACAAGGTATGCGCATTGATATGCGTTCACGGCGAAACTTGGAAGTACACTTCACCATGACGGGTGAGCGCAAGGGTAGTTTGATTTCAGCGCTCGACCAAAGTAAAACCCCGATGGGTGCGCGATTGCTTCGGGATTGGGTGGATAATCCGCTGACTGATTTGGATAATATTAAACAACGCCAACAAGCCGTGCAAAGTTTGGTGGATGATGTGGAAGCTCGTGAAAATATTATTGTAGGTTTAAAACATATTCGGGATATGGAGCGTATGTTGACGCGTATTGTGTTGAACCGTGGCGCACCGCGTGATTATAGAGGTTTAACGGACAGCATACTTGCCTTGCCAACCTTAATCACCGCTTTAGAGCATAGAGAAGGTTTGTTTAAACCTATGCGAGAAGCCATGTTAGGTTTGGAAGACTTGGGAAGCCTTCTTGCTTCAGCTTTGGTCGATTTACCACCTGCATTGTTCCGCGATGGTGGGGTGATTCGGCAGGGYTTTGAYGARGAKTTGGATAGAYTRCGSASSTTGGCASRTGATGCCGACGAYTGGCTCAAAGATTATGAAGCCAAGGAACGTGAACGCACAGGGCTTGCCAATTTACGCGTGAAATACAATAAAGTATTTGGTTATTTTATTGAAATATCCAAAGCCCAAGCGGCTTCTGCACCACCTGAATATGTGCGCAAACAAACCTTGGTGAATGCCGAGCGATTTATTACSGATGAGTTRCATRCGTTTGAATCCGAAATTTTGGGTGCCAAAGATGCTGCAATGCAGAAAGAAGAAGTTTTGGTGGCTGAGTTACAACACAAAATATGTGCGCAAACCAGTCAGATTCAAGCGGCGGCTTTGGCAGTGGCAAGTTTGGATGTGTTGACTTGTTTTGCTGAGCTTGCAGTCCAGCATCAATATGTTTGCCCTGAAATACATGGTGGTAGTGCGCTTAAAATTGAAGGTGGTCGCCACCCTGTGGTGGAGCGTTTCCTGAATGATGCACCTTTTGTTGCCAATGATACGCATATGGACAGAAAGAAGCGGCAGTTTATGTTGCTCACCGGCCCAAATATGGGCGGAAAGTCGACGTATATGCGGCAAGTGGCTTGGATAGTATGGCTGGCGCATGTGGGATGTTTTGTGCCCGCTGAAGCTGCACGAATCCCACTGACCAAGCGATTGTTTACGCGGGTTGGAGCGGGCGATGAGCTTACATCTGGGCGCTCAACCTTTATGGTGGAAATGATGGAGACGGCGGCAATTTTAAATCATCTTGAACCCAAGTCTTTGGTGATTGTCGAYGAAATTGGACGTGGAACCAGCACTTGGGATGGGCTTGCCATTGCTTGGGCAGTTGCCGAGCGCTTGATAGATGCCAAAGATGTGCTCACTTTATTTGCCACCCATTACCATGAGCTAACCGACTTACCTGAGACATATCCGAATGCCTTTAATGCATCAGTCACGGTGCGCGAGTGGAAAGGCGAAGTGATATTCATGCATCAAGTGGTTGAGGATGCAGCAGATAGGTCGTATGGCATTGCTGTAGCACAACTTGCTGGGTTGCCGCGTGACGTGGTCAAAAGTGCGCGGGAACATTTGTACCGTCTTGAGCATGATTCGCAGTTGCAAGCTGAATCGGGAAAAACACAATTGGGTTTATTCGCCGAAGCTGAAAAACGTAAACAAGAAGAAAGATTGAAGCGTTTAGAAGATGTTGAAAGTTGGATTGCAAAAGCAGATATTAACAATATGCGTCCGCTTGATGCGCTTACATTCTTGGATGAATTGAAGAAAAAACTAAATTAATTAGAGTTGTCTGCATATTAGGCAGCAAAGGTGATACACGATGGGAAGAGCATACCAAAATAAGAAAGAAGATATGGCGAAAACCGCTGGCATGAAGACCAAGGTTTATTCCAAATATGGTCGTGAAATTTATGTATGCGCTAAGAGTGGTGGTGTTGACCCTGATGGCAACTTATCCCTTCGCCGTCTGATTGATAATGCCAAGAAAGACCAAGTGCCGGCGCATGTGATTAAAAATGCATTGGATAAAGCTGAAGGCGGAGCGGGTGAAGACTTTCAACCAGCACGTTATGAAGGTTTTGGGCCGGGCGGTTGCATGGTGATTGTTGATTGTTTGACGGATAATCCAAATCGTACATTTGCTGATGTGCGCCAGTGTTTTACCAAAAACAATTCAAAACTTGGTGGTCCAGGTGCTGTGGCACATATGTTTGACCATGTTGCAGTGTTTGTATTCAAAGGTGATGACGAAGAAGCTGTGTTGGAAGCTTTGATGATGGCTGATGTGGATGTGCAAGATATTGAGCTTGAAGATGGATTAATTACTGTACTTGCACCGAACACTGAGTTTTTTAAAGTGAAAACAGCATTGACCGAGGCATACCCTGATATTACATTTGAAATGGATGATATTTCGTATGAACCGCAAAACGTGTGTGCGATTTCAGGCGATGCTGTGGAAGAGTTTAAAGGGCTGGTTGAAGCATTGAATGACTGTGATGATGTGCAAAAAGTATATCACAATGCGGAAACAGCGTAATCCAAAAAATTAAAGGGTGAATTCAAGTTCCAAGTAATAAATCCTTTGCGGCTTGTTTTGGGTTGTCGGCGTTAAGAATGCCGCCCATGATGGCAACGCCATGACCTTGCAGTAAAGAAATAACATCGGGCTCTATGCCGCCCAATGCAAGCACAGGGATAGGCACACTTGCAGCCATGTGCAAAAAGGTTTCTTCGCCTAATGATGGTGCGCCAGGATGGGATTGGGTTAGAAACACGGGGGACAAGAAGCAGAAGTCCGCACCTTGTTGTTCGGCATGCTTAAGTTCACCTTTATCGTGGCATGAAGCCGATACCATAAAACCATCACCCAGCCATTGTTTGATTTGTTTAATTTCAGAAATGGATTTGCCATCCACATGAACACCATCAGCACTTACGGCTTTGGCAACATCAGCTTGGCTGTGAATCATCAGGCGCACACCATGATTATGCGTGATAACGCGCAGCTTGGAAGCCAAGCTTAGAAGTTTGGCAGAATCCAAATGCTTCTCACGCAAAACAATTGTGTCTACACCGCCCTGCATGGCTTGGTCGATGCAGTTCAGCATGGCTTGTTGCGTGTTGAAGCGTTTGCTATCGGTGAGTAATAGCAGCTTGATGGGTGGGGATATGCTCACCAGCTTTTGATAATCCACATGGGTGGCGAAGGCTTTTTATTGCCTGCCACGCGCTGCTCWAATGTGCCATTGCCTTCATTATCATACAAATAATAAGGTGGGAAGTCGCCAGCAGGTTGGACTTTAATCATCCAAACTTTACCACCCGACCGATACTCAGTGATGGTTGAACCATCATCTTGGTGGGTATAGGTGCGCACTTGAACTTGTTCGTTATCAATTTGAGGGTTTAGCTCTTCGCGCAAATCAATAGCTTCAGCACTGACCTGTGTTGAACATAAAAGAACACAACATAACAAAAGCTTAAATTTCATAATCGACCACCTTACGCGATGTTGTAACACGCTGCATCATAGGAATCACAGCTTGATGTTCAGGGTGGTTCACGTAGGCATCCAAGCCTTCGCGGTTGGTAAATGTAGAATACAATATCACATCAGCCGAAGCATCCGTGGCACTAAAATCAATGCCTACTTCAATATCAATGATGCTTGGTACTTTGTTTTTTAGACCTTCCAATGTTGTTTTGACCAGTGTGGCATCATTGTTATCTTCTAATGTCCACATGACGATATGTTTAACCATGTTTTACTCCTGATTTTAATGTAAATTTGATGCACTGCTTACCTGAAATATGCAACACCTCTTGTGAGGGTAAGTGTTTTGATTTGAGTTCAAAGGCTCGACACCCATAAGGAAATGCCGCATCCCATGTGATATAATAATGCTGACATTGGCGACAGACCACCTTTTCTTCTTTAGTTGTCAATGTCCACCTGAATCATGCCGTTTGCGGTGCGTGTCTCAAACACTTCAATGGCTTCGTATGCTGGTGGTGTTAAAGCTTTGCCATTAAAAATACAGAAGCGTGCGCCATGCCTTGGGCAAATGATTTCATCACCATCGAGCTCACCACTGGCAAGTTCTCCATTGTCGTGTGAACACCTGTCTTCAATGGCATACAAACCTTGGCTAAGATGGAAAATAGCAATCTTCCCAGCATCCGTATCGACAACGGTACGCTCGCCTTGGGGTAAATTTTCAGCGCTACAAACATCAATCCATTCAGCCATTATAAAGCTCCATCCAAGAATATAATTTCTTCCCAAATGGCAGTCGGCTTATCATCATTATCGCGAAAGCGTAGCCGTTGCTGCTTGGGAACCRTGCGGTGCGCACGACCATAACAGTCGTCCTGCACAACATCATCTGAGCGAGAAGAAAGGATGAGCATATCTTCATCGGCAAGCAAGTCGGTGATTTCATAATCTTCACCCAAATAGCGAACTTTTCGCCCTACGAGGTTGCGAAGTTCATCGAGATTGGAAAAGAGTGCTTGCAATTGTTGATGACTCATACGTATTCTCCTCGGATAATGCTTAAGCGAGTTTATGTAGTCTGATGGCAAGCGTCAAATGCTTACATCATTTGTAAGGGGTTGGGTGAATGGATATAACACAATGGACGGAATTTTTCGGTGATGGTATTTGGTCGCAAGGGCTTGGTGCGATAGGTATTCTTTTTGTGACGGTGGTATTGCGCCGTTACTTAATCGCATTTTTACACCGTTTGACCCAAAGCTTGACCAAAAAAACCCAAACAACTTTGGATGATACGCTGCTTGAGGCAGCCGAGAAACCGTTGAGTTGGTTAATTTTGTTGATGGGCATATGGGCTGCTGTGATGGTGATTAAACCAACATCGGAAGTATTACCGTTGCTTGATATTGCCGAGCGTATGGGGCGCATGGCAAGTATTGTGCTGATTGGCTGGTTTTTATGGCGCTTGATTGATGGTTTGGCTGTTTATGCGTCTTCTCAGGCGAAAGAGACAGACTCATCCTTGGATGATCAACTTGTACCGTTTATTTCTAAAACATTAAAACTTTTCTTAGTGGTTACAGGTATTTTGGTGGTGGCGCAAAACATGGGTTATTCCATATCGGGATTGATTGCTTCACTGGGCATTGGTGGCATCGCCGTCGCCATGGCAGCCAAAGATACGATTGCCAACCTRTTTGGCTCGGTCATGCTGTTGATTGACCGACCCTTTGTGGTGGGTGATTGGATTAAAACGTCCAAGTTTGAGGGTGTGGTTGAAGAGATTGGTTTTCGCTCCACACGCATTCGCACCTTTGCGCAAACCTTGGTCAATGTTCCCAATTCTATGCTTGCCAATATGGTGGTGGATAACATTGATGCGCGTTCCAARCGAAGGATTAAAATGCGCATAGGTATTACTTACGCCACATCGACTGAAAAAATGCAGCAAGCTGTGACAGGTATCGAGCATATTTTAAAGGCTCACCCTGGTGTAGATCAAGATTTTTCACTTGTTAAATTTGACAACTTTGATGACTCAGCGCTCTCTATTTTCTTATATTATTTCAGTAAAGATAAGAATTGGACTGCCTATTTACAGGTGCGCCAAGAGGTTAATATGCAAATTATGCAACTATTGGAATCGTTGGCGTTGGAATTCGCATTTCCAAGTCAATCACTTTATATTGAACAAATGCCAGAGCAACGGTCTGAACAACGATGAGTGTGATGTTATTTAAACTACGCCGCGTTGAAGAGGATGAAGCTGAAGAAATTCGTGCGCTACTTGATGCGCATGACTTTGCATATTACGAGACTGATAATGGTCGCTGGGGCTTGGGATATGCGGCGATTTGGTTGCATGACAATAAGCGGTTTGAAGAAGGCTCTGCATTGATTGCGCAATATCAACAGCAACGTTTTGAAAAGGCACAAGCTGAGTACCGTGCGTTATGTGCGCAAGGCAAGCAGCCAACATTATGGACCATGATTCAAGACAAGCCGATTCAAATGTTGCTCGCTTTGTTTGCTATGGCTGTTGTGCTATTGTTTGCTTTATCACCTTTTATGTTTTTGTGAGTTGAAATGAAAAATGAATGTATTGTTAGTGTAGACACTGAATATTTGGAAGAGCAGTCGCGGGCGGGTGAGTATGTGTTCACTTATCATATCTGTATTCGCAATGTGGGCGAACAACCTGCGCAATTGTTATCGCGCAAGTGGTTAATCACCGATGCAGATGGCAATAAAACGGAAGTTCAAGGTTCGGGGGTGATTGGTGAACAACCTGTGATTCAACCAGAAACAGAGCACAAATACAGTAGTTTCACAGTGCTCAAAACGCCTGTGGGTTGTATGCAAGGCTCATATCAGATGAAAGCAGAAGATGGTACATTGTTTGAAGCAGATGTGCCGAYGTTTACACTCGCTGTGCGGCACTTGATTCAATAACGATAAGTCCGATAGACTCCTAGCCTTCTTTTTTGCGCCAAGTATAGAGTCCAAATTTATAATAACCGCGCACATTATGTAGTCGATAATCCAAGTCTTGCTTGATGGGGATAACCACACCTTCAAGCTGGCTTTCGATATAAGGGGCAAGCACTGCGCCACCACCACCCGTAATCATAATCGCATCAATATCCCAGTCATCTGCCCAGACCGTATTAGCATCTGTGGCGATAGCTGTGGCAAGTTGTTTAAAGGCTTTTTCGGTGATGGGTTTTAGGTCGTAGGACTTACCACGGATTTTGATACYTCCTGAATCTACAGCTTCAAAAAGGCGATAAATTTCAACATCAATATTGGATGCTTCTTTAAGCTTTGCACCTATTTTGGCAAAGGCTTTAGATATACCGTTTTTAGTGGTCAAACTGCCGCGTTCTGAATAACGACCTTTATCGGAAATCGTATAATCTGTGGTGCGAAACCCGACATCAATAACGCCAATCTTATCTGTGGCGAACCTTTGGCTTTTAGGGATACCAGTCGTGTTTAATAACCTGTCCATTACTGTGCCAATGGGTTGAGGAAGAACACGAACATCGCTCACGTTTATTTTCATGTTTGTAGTTGTACCATCGGCATGTACAGATGTGAATTCGTGGGTGGTTTTTAACATTTTAGCTAGCGTTTCTTTGTATTGACGGTAATGACCAATAGGCAGCCCTACTACAAGCTTAATGGTTTGTTCAGGCTCTTGAATAAGCTTGCTTAATACACCCAAAGCCAAAATTTTACTGGATGAGGAAATGAATTGGTTTTGGTCCAAAGTGAAGGAACGGCTAGAACTTTGACGCTCGGCAAGCTCACCAATAAAATATGGTGTTTCACCTATTTCGATTTGAATGTGTTCATCATGGGAGCTTGCGCCCAATAGCTGCTCACGAAACTGAAGGTCTACAGCTTCGCCATAAACCGATTTAAAAATGATAAAATCTTTGCCATCCGTTGCTTTGGTGAAGCCAAATCCAATATCAATTCCAATGATTGTGTCTGCCATTTCCCCACCTCAAGCCTTAGTCTGAAAAGCTTACGTTAAATATGAGGGGGGATATGTCAATGTTTACACATCAATAAAGCCAATGAAATTCAATGATTATCCTCTTGTTTACAAAGCTCTTTTATGCGGCTTGATTCAACGGCAAGCAACGTTTTTGCTTCTTCTCTATCTTGCTCGGTGAGTGGAAAGGCTTGTGGTATTTCATGCAAGGCATCGCGTAAGCTGTTGATGGCACGTTGTGCACGCCTATGGTCTAAACTATTTTCTTCTAAGTTTAACATGATGGACTCTAATTCTGACAACACTTTATCCAAGGGCTGTTCTCGTTGCTCATGTTGCTGTTTGGTGGTTTGTTCTTCAACCTCGTTTATGGTTGATGCGCTTAATTCTGGGGTGGAAAKTAAAGCAGCAAATGATGTGTTTGAATTTGCTGTTGTTTGACGTTTGTTGGTTACTGTGGTGTTGTTGGTTTGGCGTTGAANTTTCATGTTTTCATCTCCGTTAAGCTGCGATAGCGATGTTACTGCTTTGATATTCTTTGAGTTTATTGCGTAATGTTCGGATACTGATGCCAAGTAGCTTGGCAGCTTCAGTTCGGTTGTTTTGTACATGCTCCAATGTTTGTTCAATCAGYGCGCGTTCCATGTTGCGAATGCTCATACCTGCTTGAACATCAGCAAGCTTATTTTGGTTAGTATTGTTATGCCCCGATGGGGTGGTTAACCCTTCCAAACCAAGGTGCTCTGGAAGAATTTCGCCATCGAACGCCATGAGAAAGGAGCGATGCATACAGTTTTCAAGCTCACGCACATTGCCTTCCCATCTATGCAGCATAAGGGCTTTTAAACTCACTTCATGCAGTGATGGTATGGGTTTGTTATACATCTTAGCGAAGTCATTCAGGAAGTGTATGGCTAAGGGTTTAATATCACTCAAGCGAGAGCGAAGTGGTGGCAAGACAACAGTGACCACATTGAGGCGATAGTATAAATCTTGGCGAAAATGCCCATCGCTCACGGTTTGCTCTAAGTTGCGATTGCTGGTGGCAATGATGCGAACATCAATTTTGATAGGTTTGCTCCCTCCTAGCCTATCGACTTCGCCTTCTTGTAAAACACGCAAGAGTTTGGCTTGCAAATGCAGTGGCATTTCTGTAATTTCATCAAGCAATAGTGTGCCTTGATGGGCAATCTCAAACTTGCCTGGTTTGGCTTTGTCTGCCCCTGTAAATGCACCTTTTTCATAACCAAATAACTCTGACTCCAGCATATTTTCAGGGATGGCAGCGCAGTTGATAGCGACAAAAGCATGGTCTTTTCGTTTGGAGCACTGATAAATATAGCGTGCCATGCGCTCTTTACCTGTGCCTGATTCACCAACCACAAACACGGATGCGTTGCTTGGTGCCACAAGAGCAACTTGATCCAATAAACGACGCGTTTCTATATCTTCGGTGACAAATATATCCGAGCCTTGCTGTTGTTGTTTGGATGTTTGATGCAGTGCAATCTGATGCCCAGATTTACGCACATAAATTTCAAATACTTCATCAGGGCAAGGAAGCGTGCGATAGTCCATAATGCCCATATCCATCAATTCCTGGGCGCGATTGGATGCACCATGCTCCGCCAAGACCACAATATTGGCTTGTGGACATTGTTTGAAAATACGATGTACCAAACCTGTGATGGTCACATCATCCCAAATCAAGAGCAGGCTAAACTGTTCAATCATGTCATCATCAAGTTGCATGACGATTTCTACGGGAGTGTCTGGAAGCAATGTCCCCAATTGAATTTGTACACCAGAAATATGTTGCATTGGAAACCCAACGATGGCGATGTGATGTTCTTTGTTCATAGGCTAGTCTCCAATAATTGATTTGCGTTGCGCTCAGCTAAAGTTAGTGCTGCCATGGAGGCGTAAATCCCTGCATTGGCATTGCTTTTAAGTTCTTTTAATCGGGTTGTGGCTTGTTTTAGCTTGCCATTTTTGAGTTGGGATATGCTGTATCGGTATGTCCAAATAGGTGTGCGTAAATTTTCTGGTATGCTGTTGTATAGTATTTCTGCTTTGGGGAATTCGCCAGCTTTGAAGCGTGCGTGTGCTTCTTTTAGCAGTGTTTGTTGTTTGTCTTCAACATCCAATGCCGCATATTCTGCCCACGCTTGTGCTGCCATATGCCATCTTGATAAGGCTTGGTTGGTTTTGGCATTTGTTTTCCAAAAAGCTGCTTTGGATGGCAACGTTAGGTCGCTGGGCTGAATGGTATTTAATGTATGTGAGGCAAGGCTGGCATGGTTTTCTTGAAGTTGAATTTGAGCAACAAGCAATAACATTTCGGGGCGATAAAGTGTGTATTCATGTGTGTCCAACCACTGCATGATTTTTGTGATGGCTTGTCTGTCGCCTCTGTCGGTCCAAAGTTTGGCTTGTTCCAGTGTGATTTTCTCGCCCCAAATATTACCTTTGGCTTGATGTTGAAGTTGTTGCAGTAAGCGTTCGGCTTGTGTGTATTGCATGAGCAAGCGGAAGGCGTGGGCGATATTAAAATGCAATAGGGGTGTTTGTTTTAGGCTTGGTTGAAAGTGAGTAAAAGATTGCCAAAGATTGACTGCATCATGCCACTTTTGTTGTTGAAGAAGCCGTTGGATGTAGGCGACAAAGGATTGCTTTCCTTCATATTTGGCTTGGGCAGCAATGTCTGAGTGGGTTGATTTCTGCGCCAGTGAAAATTGTTTAAGAGAAGCATGAATGGCTTGTTTTGGACTACGTTTAGGGTCGTATTGGGTAAGTCTATTCCAAAGCCGTGCTTCGTGGAGCAATGCTTCATCTTCAATCTCAGACATTTGATTGGCATTGGCAATTCTTTTGAGTGCAATAATAACTGGTTTGATGGTGGCATAGCTTTTTTTATCTTGTATTTGTAGCATCATCCTTCGCATGAAGGCTTGTTTTCCAATGACGGTATCAGCATGAGTTTCGGCGAGAATGGTATATGTTTTGATGATGTCTTTTTTATTGGGATTGGGTTGAAGCAGTTGCATATCTGCTTGTAACAAGCGAACTTCACCTGTGTGCGAGCTGGTTTTATACATTGATAAAAAGTGACTTGCTTGTTCGAGAGCTTGTGCATGGTGTTTCTCAATACGTAACAATTGGATAAAACGCGCGTAAATACTGTCTTGTGAGGTAATACGATTGGGTTCTATGTCGAACACTTTCTGCAATACTTGGTATGCGATGGTAAAGCGACCTTCAGCATAATCGACAAGTGCTGTCCACATGCGAACATCTTGACCYTCGGCTGAATCTTCAGCGTAAGCGGAGGAAAAGCGGAGGAAACTGCTTCGTGCATCGGCATAGTTTTTATGCAAGAAATGAACCTTGCCAAGCATGAGCCAACTTTTTTGAGCTTCACTGCTTTGTGGGTAGCGGTTTTGTAAATCTAAGATTTCTGCTTGTACTTCTTCAAGGCTGCCTTGATTCCAATACAACTCAATCATATCTTCTATAAGCTGCGGCTCGTTCACTTGTTCAGGGAACTCTTGGATGAGTGTTTGAATAGCGAGAATAGCAGGTTGAACATTTTCATAATGGCGAGCATTCACAATAATGAGCTGTGCTTTAAGAATGAGCTTKRGTMKYRWTKWYMSMKCWKKWYWRYYAAKWWWTMMMRWRYWKRRSAKMRKSTAWSMMGTYRMAATRGCCTGTGCGGGTTTGCCTTGCTGCAAGTAAGCTTGAATGGCATTAGCACTTTCTGCCGCACTTAGGTTTGTYGCCAAAGAAAGCATGAGTAATGTGAGGATAATTCGTTTAGCCAACATACCTTGGTTATGCAAGATTGATGCCTCTTTGTGGGTTGCTAAACCTTGTTACCCTCTGAGGTTAGTATGAATCTCTTTTAGGCGGGAGCTAAACCTTTCTTTTTAATTTTTTCGACCAATGTGGTTCTGTTCATGCATAAAAACTTCGCAGCTTGGTTTTTGTTCCAGTTGAAGCGTTCTAAGGCGCTGGTAATGAGGTGACTTTCAAATTCATCTACAATACCTTTAAAGTCAATGTTATCATGCTGTTCTACATCAAGGCTATAACCTTGCACAGCGCGTTCACCAGTATCTAACATGCGAGAAGGCAAGTCTTCAACATCAATTTCACCAGTGCGTTTCAGTGTGGTTACACGTTCGACAAGGTTTTGTAGTTCGCGCACATTGCCAGGCCAGTTGTAGCGCATCATAACCTCTTTGCACCGATCGGATACGCCATTAATTTGACTATTTTTCAGTTTATTAAAACTATTCAGGAAGTATTCTGTCAAAAGTATGACATCATCACCACGTTGGTGAAGTGCTGGCAGCATCAGTGGGATAACATTCAAGCGGTAGTACAAATCCTGACGAAACCGCCCTTGCTCAATTTCTTCTTCTAAATCTCTATGTGTTGCGGCAACAACACGCACATCAATATGAATGCTTTGGTGGCTGCCCACAGGTTCAAAAGTACGTTCTTGTAACACACGAAGGAGTTTGACTTGCAGTTTAGGGCTCATATCACCAATCTCATCCAAAAAAATTGTGCCGCCGTTGGCAGCTTCAAAGCGCCCCATTCGAGCACGGATAGCGCCTGTAAATGCACCTTTTACATGCCCAAACAGCTCTGATTCTAATAGTTCTTCAGGTATTGCGCCGCAGTTGATAGAGACAAAAGGTTTGTCAGCACGGCTGCCTGACTTATGCAACATATTGGCAAGCACTTCTTTACCCGTACCCGACTCGCCTGAAATAAGCACTGTACTATCGGAGTCACCAAGCATAAGCGCAGTCTCTCTTAGACGGTGAATAGCATCACATTGCCCCATGAGACCATGTTCGCTTTGTCCAGAGCGGATTTCTTGCTTGAGTTCTTTGTTTTCTTGCTTGAGCGCACGTTTTTTTAACAGCTCTTCAACACGAATAGTCAATTCACTGGGTTCAAAGGGTTTTTTAAGAAAATCATCTGCGCCAAGTTCAATGGCTTGGATGGCGGAATCGACTTCCGAGTAGCCTGTAATCAAAATGACACCAATATCTGGGTCGCTTTCTTTCAAGCTTTTGAGAAGGTCTAAGCCACTACCGTCAGGAAGTCGAATATCGAGCACAGTCACATCAAATTTTGCATTTTCCATGGCATCTTTGGCGCGCATAGCATTGGCAGCAGTTGTTACATGGTGTTTCGCCATTTCTAGGGTTTCTTGTAAGGTGTCGCGTAAATCTTCATCATCATCCACCAGTAACATGTATGCTGACTGCTTCATAACTTAAGCCCTCCGTAACGATAAAGTCAAAACTATGACACCATGATTTTATCTTGGCAAGCATGCGTTGGTTTTTTGACGATTCCTAGGCTAGGTATTGAGGTGGGAGCGTAAAAAAGCCGCTTCCCGAAGGAAGCAGCTTTGATAATTATTGTTGTAATTATTTCATTTGTGATAATAGGTCAGGATTTTTGATTAGGTTACGAACACCATGTGCATGGTCTTCTTTAAAGTCGTTATCTTTACACCACTCACCAACAGTTTCGATGTTTACTTTCATTACTTGTGGTCGCACATTCCAAGAGACTTCGAATGGTGAACCTTTTTCGTTGTAACCAGGGCCAGTTGTCGAACCTTCRTAKKSAAYRGSWKYACCKGTGTTGTTMGGGATRTTKSTRGCTTGGTANANWMCWYRCYWSYTTTWMTRTRCNTNGTTARMTYYWTGAARTYYRSCGCATKYTTRTCATTYACMASCACATACACTTGTGTTTCCACACGAAGCTGTGGATTGCCAATCGCTTCATTCAAGCAAGAGTTCAGGGTAGCACCTGGTTTTACCAGCTCCGTGGTGTGAACATAATGCACTTCAATCGTATCACCAGGCATTAGTTTAGAGTGTGAACTTGGACAAATTTCATGTTTGGTCGGTTTAAGTTCTGCATGGCTGTAGTATGAAATATCAGCACGATAACCACTCTGATAGCCGTGCCCATCACCGTTGCCAGCATAAATAGTGAATTCCCCACCTTTATGCTCTGCATTTTTATGGAAATGAATGTTGCATAAGTTCATTTCGGTATATGCAGGCGCTGTGCTGAATATACGTTTATTTGCACCTTTTACATTATCAATGTCGCGCGGTGATTGCGGGCCAAATCCTTTGCCTTTGGTATTTTTAGCCAGTGCCGCGCGTTGCTCTGCAATAACTTTATCAGCAACAGCTTTGTGACCATGTGCACCACTTTCATGATGACCGTGGTCGCTTGCAAATGCAGGTGTAACAAGCATTGCGCTTAGTGCGAGCGCAGTTGAAATATGTTTCATGAGAATACTCCCTCCAGAGGTTTTTAATTTTTAATACCAATCACTTTTAAGACTGAAGGCGTAATGCTTAGAGGGGATTGTGACACGAGTAAGACATGCATTAACATGGTTCAACTTATGAGAAGGAACTTTGGTTATCTGCGCTTGAGTTGGGATATTTTTCTTCGGTCGCGTTTATCAGGACGTTTGTCGGGTGAAGGTGCAAAGTATGTTGCGAACTTGTGTTGTTCACTCAAATCTTCTCGATACTTGATGCTTTCAGGTGTTTCATCATATAAACCTTGGGCAATTTTTGCTGAACCACGTTTTCCAGCCAAACCTGTAACCACCACGGTAAATGTTTCTTGTTCTTTTTGAATAAACACTTGATCACCGACTTGCACCAGTTTGGAAGCTTTGCAGCGCACATCATTGACGCTGATATGCCCACCTTTGGCAGCTTCGGTGGCAAGGCTACGCATTTTATAGAATCGGGCAGCCCATAACCATTTATCAATGCGAATACTCATGTGCTGAAGTATATAGTCAGCAACGCTGTTTTGTCATTCCNGCGAAGAATTTTATTCAGATGTAAAAAAGATGTCTCCAAAATATGTGGTTGCTGAAAGCCCTGTATTGTCTGTGTCGGTCATGACGGCAATGGCATCAATATATTGTTCGTCTTTCCCTGCGAGTTGTTTCAAATCAKCRCGRATATTTCGTTTATAGTGTTGCCACTTGCCGAGGTTGTCATCACCAGATTCCACGGCAWACATGGTKGCATTGGATGTRAAWGGRTTRTCCCATTTGTCRCCYKTTTGATGCGWRGATGACCACACATAATTSAGKGCAATSGTTTTCCARAAAAAGAAACCACCATCMACCACGATATAAATCCTAGCCACAAAATCATCGCCTACTTTTTCATTTTCATTGATGCCTTTAAAAGCGGAAGATGTTTTCCACGACCAGTTGAGGTATGGTGTTTTGTCCAAATCAATACGGACTTCACGAAATAAACCTGAAGCCCCTGCGTGACTTTCAGCTTTGAGAACATTTGTTTTCGTTTCATCATCAAAAGCAAAGGAATAGGCAGTGTCGCCATCAAATTCTTTTTCTTCCCAACCACTAAGTGAATCAGCCGAAAACTGGGCAATAGGTATGGTCTCTGCACCTGCAAATACAGGTGCAGAAATCAAAAGGAATGAAATGAGGTTGGCTTTAAACATAAGTCTTCTCCGTAAAGTTATCACTACCGCGTGTGGCTATCAGTCGCTAGGTTAGCACAAACCTTTCACAGAATTATCACACTTTTTTCAACACAAACAGTTTTAGGATCTAACACTAAAACATTCATTGAAAGCCAAACAGATGAATAACAAAGTGGTGGTGGCTCATTATGAGCTGGTTTAGCAGCATCAATTATTTCCCATCCATTATTTTCAAATAATTTTCTTTGACCTTTAGGTAATTTTCTTTGAGGATTATTTATAATCAAACCT